>NZ_JABEPH010000006.1:0-43727 GCF_013004495.1 Rhizobium sp. SEMIA 4085 | reverse complement strand
CAGTCGGAATCGCGCCACTGCACGCCAAGAGGCAGCGCGGCGGTGCAGTCACCCGTGTTGATACCGCCCGTCGTGCCGGTGGCAGCGCGGTGGCTGCCGTCGCTGTCGGCGGCAGCTGCCGCGTCTCCGATATTGGCCGAGAGCATGACGATCGGGGAGGTCTGGCCGGTTTCGCGCAGGCGCGATACGAGTTGCCAGCCGTTCATGCCGGGCATCGAAATGTCGACGAGGAAGAGGTCCGGCTGGATGCCTTCGATCAGAGTGAGGCAATCGGGCCCGTTGCCCGCCGTCAGCATGACGAAATCGAGCGGCACCAGGATTTCTCGCATCATTTCGCGATGATCTTCGTTGTCGTCGACGACGACGATCGTCCGACGCGGGCCGTCATAGCTGACGATTTTCTTTTCCTGCGGCGGCGGGATCATTTCGCGCGTCACGGCAAATAGCATCAGGCGAACGCGGAAGGTCGAGCCCTTGTCCTTCTCGCTGACGACGGCGATTTCACCGCCGAGCGTGTTGGTGAGGAGTTGCGTGATCGTCAGGCCCAATCCAAGCCCCGGCATGGGGCGGATGCTGTCGGCCTCACCCCGCTGGAAAGGTTCGTAGATGCGGCTCAGGTCCTTTTCGGCAATGCCGCGACCGGTGTCGGAAACGGTGAAGGTCGCAACCTGGCTGCGATAGCTGACATCGAAAGTCACGCTCCCCTCATCGGTAAACTTGATGGCGTTCGAAAGCAGATTGACGAGGATTTGACGCACGCGTTTCTCGTCGGTGCGGACGAACTGCGGCAGGGACTGAGAGCGGTCATGCCTGAAAGCAAGACCCTTTGCGTGGGCCTGCGGGCGGAACATGTCGACGATCTGGTCGAGGAAATCGTGGATGTTGATCTCATTCGAATAGACCTGCAGGCGGCCCGCCTCGATCTTGGAAATGTCCAGCAAACCGTCGATCAGGCCGGAAAGATGCTCGGCGCTGCGGCGGATGACCTTGATGGATGACTGGCGCGGTGCAGGTATGGTCTCGTCGCGCTCCAGAATCTGGGCATAGCCGAGCACGGCGTTGAGCGGCGTACGCAACTCATGGCTCAAGCCCACGACATAGCGGCTTTTCGCCCGGTTCGCGGCTTCTGCCGCCTCCTTGGCATTCTGAAGCGCTGCGTCGGTCTTTTTGTGCGCGGCGATTTCCCTCAGCAGCAGAGTATTTTGACGCGAAGATTCCTCTTCGGCGACGACGCGGCTGTCATGCGCGAGCACGTAAAACCAGCAGACGACGCCGGCGATCACCGAGAAGACGAAGAAGACGATCAGGATCGTGCCGTTGACGACCTCCGCCGTTTCGGGAGAGGCCGAGGCGACCTGATGGGCAATCATCGCAAGGATTACGCCGACAGCTGTCAGGGCCAGAACCACGGCGATGCCGTAACGTCCGAGGCGGGTCGACAATTTCTCGATCACCGTTTCCGGCAGCAAGGTCTTGGCGACGGTGCCAACCTGCGTGTTGAACCGCGCCTTCGGCTTGCACATGTCGTGGCAGCGGCTGTCGAGCGAGCAGCAGAGCGAGCAAATCGGCGCTGCATAGGCCGGGCACCAGGCCATGTCTTCCGGCTCGAACGGATGTTCGCAGACGGAGCAGGTGATGTTCGGCAAGTTCTTCCAGCTGTGACGCGGTTTGCGCGCCAGATAGAACTTGCCCTTCGTCGCCCAGGCGATCAGCGGCGAGGCTGTGAGCGCGATCACTAGCGTGATGTAAGGTGCAAGCGAAGCGGCGATTGCGCCGAAGGCGCCGAAATGCGCAATCAGCGCCATCGTCGCCGAAAGACCCATTGCGCCGAGGCCGACCGGGTTGATGTCGTAGAGATGTGCGCGCTTGAACTCGATGCCGGGCGGCGCAAGGCCGAGCGGCTTGTTGATGAAGAGATCGGCCGAAATCGTGCAGAGCCAGGCCATGGCGATGATCGAGAATATCCCGAGCGTTTCCTCAAGCAGCCGGTAGATGCCGAGTTCCATGAGAAGCAGGGCGATCGCCACGTTGAAGATCAGCCAGATGACGCGGCCGGGGTGGCTGTGGGTCAGGCGCGAAAAAAAGTTCGACCATGCGAGCGACCCGGCATAGGCGTTCATCACGTTGATCTTCAACTGGGAAACGACGACGAAGGCCGCCATCAGCAGCAATGCCCCGTTGTGCCAAGGGATCATATAGCCGAAAGCGGTCAGGTACATCTGCGCCGGATCGGCGGCGCGGTCGACGGCCACGCCGGCACTTAACGTCAGCACGACGAGAAAGGAGCCGGCAAGCAGCTTTGGTGCGCCGATGATCACCCAGCCGGGGCCGGCCAGAAAGACGGCGAGCCGATGACGCAATTTGCGCTGCCCGTCCGGCGGCAGGAAGCGGAGAAAGTCTGCCTGTTCGCCGATCTGGGACATGAGGGCAAGGATCACGGCCGAAGCAGCGCCGAACTCCATCAGATTGAAATCCGCGATTGTACCTGGCGGGCCCGAAGCGTGACGAATGCCGGCGAAGGCGCGCCAGAGATCGAATTTTTCCCAATCCAGGATCGCGATGAAGATGAAGGGAAGGATATTGAGCACGATCCAGAAGGGCTGGGTGACGAGCTGGAACCTGCTGATCAGCTTGACACCGTAGGTCACCAGCGGGATCACCATGACGGCGCTGACGATGTAGCCGATCCAGAGCGGGATGCCGAGCGTCAGTTCCAGCGCGCCGGACATGATCGAAGCTTCGATCGCAAAGAGCATGAAGGTGAAGCTGGCATAGATCAGCGAGGTGATCGTCGAGCCGATATAGCCGAAGCTTGCGCCGCGCGTCAGAAGATCGATGTCAACGCCGTGCCTGATTGCATAGCGGCTGATCGGTAGGCCGATCGCGAGCATGGCGATCGAGGCGACGACGATCGCGAAGAAGGCGTTGGTCGGGCCATAGGAAAGCGTGATCGCACCGCCGATCGCTTCGAGCGCGAGAAAAGAAATCGCACCGATTGCGGTCTGCGAGATGCGCTGCGAGGAAAATTGCCGGGCGCTCTTGGCGGTAAAGCGCAACGCATAGTCTTCCAGCGTCTGGTTCGCGACCCAGCGATTATATTCGCGTCTCACCGGAATGATGCGTTGGCGCGCTGCCATGCCTATTTTCTAGCGCTTTCGATAAAATGATCATTGAATAGGCAGCTTTGGCAGGAATGACGGAAAACGCAAGAGCTGCAGCCTAGCAAGTTCACACAACAGCTATATTTTTGAAACGCGTCTGTCACAGCCAAATCCTACCGCTCCGGCATTCCTTCCCGAAAATTCGGAAATCCACTATGTCTGTGTTGCGCCATCGCCTCAACGGCTGCACGGCAGCGGTGACGCTCAAGACCTTTCCCTTACGGTGAGGTCCAAATCGCCGCCGCGTCTCGCGCCGATCTTCCCATTTCGCCCCTACCTCTACGTCATATTGCGTATACGGTTTTGCGCTGCAGCCCCCGATAGTTCTTTAAGCAACAGTTAATCTCCGTTTCCGGCCTGTTGCGGAACAAGAAGAGGGGAGTTCAACCAGATGAATCTCAAGTCCTATGTAACGGGCGCCGCGCTTGGCGTCGTCATGGCGGCGTCAGCCGCCTTCCACGGAGCCGCTGCTGCCGACGACACGATTAAGGTCGGCGTTCTGCATTCGCTCTCCGGTACCATGGCTATCTCCGAAACGACGCTGAAAGACGCCATGCTGATGCTCATTGATGAGCAGAACAAGAAGGGCGGCCTTCTCGGCAAGAAGCTCGAAGCGGTTGTCGTCGATCCAGCCTCCGATTGGCCGCTGTTTGCCGAAAAGGCACGCGAGTTGATTGAAAAGGACAAGGTTGCCGCCGTCTTCGGTTGCTGGACCTCGTCTTCGCGCAAATCGGTCCTGCCGGTTTTCGAAGAGCTGAACTCATTGCTCTTCTATCCGGTTCAGTATGAAGGCGAAGAGTCTTCGCGCAATATCTTCTACACGGGCGCTGCTCCGAACCAGCAGGCGATCCCGGCCGTCGACTACCTGATGGAAAAGGAAGGCGTAAAGCGCTTCGTGCTTGAAGGCACCGACTACGTCTATCCGCGCACCACCAACAAGATCCTGGAAGCCTACCTGGTATCCAAGGGCATTCCGAAGGAAGACATCATCGTCAACTATACGCCGTTCGGCTTCTCCGACTGGCAGACGGAAGTCTCCAAAATCAAGGAATTCGGCTCGTCCGGCAAGAAGACCGCCGTCGTCTCCACCATCAACGGCGACGCCAACGTTCCCTTCTACAAGGAACTCGGCAACCAGGGCATCAAGGCAACCGATATCCCGGTTATCGCCTTCTCGGTCGGCGAAGAAGAGCTTGCCGGCCTCGACACCAAGCCGCTCGTCGGTCACCTCGCAGCCTGGAACTACTTCGAGTCGGTCGAAAGCCCGGCCAACAAGAAGTTCATCAAGGAATGGCACGCCTTCACCAAGAACGACAAGCGCGTGACCAACGACCCGATGGAAGCCGCCTATATCGGCTTCAATGCCTGGGTTAAGGCTGTTCAGGCTGCCGGAACGACCGATACCGACAAGGTTCTCGACAGCATCATCGGCACCACGGTTCCGAACCTTTCCGGCGGCTATGCCACCGTCATGCCGAACCACCACATCACCAAGCCGGTGCTGATCGGCGAAATCCAGGCTGACGGACAGTTCGAAATCGTCCAGGAAACGTCAGCCGTCGTCGGCGACGAATGGTCCGACTTCCTGCCCGACTCCAAGGACCTGATCTCCGATTGGCGCAAGCCCATGAACTGCGGCAAC
The DNA here is from genome assembly GCF_013004495.1 of Rhizobium sp. SEMIA 4085. NCBI lineage: Bacteria > Pseudomonadati > Pseudomonadota > Alphaproteobacteria > Hyphomicrobiales > Rhizobiaceae > Rhizobium > Rhizobium sp. SEMIA 4085. Next base: position 38,924 of record NZ_JABEPH010000006.1, on the reverse strand, counting down.
TTCAACGTTGCAACGGGCAAGTGCGGCGGCAAGGGCTCCTGAGTACGAACCCGATCCGTTGACTGCCTGAAGCCTTCCGTCCGGATCCCTTGTCCGGGCGGAAGCTCCGTCCCGACCGATTGCTGCCCACAGGGCCAACGACAAGCCAGGCGAGAGAGCCCCATGTTTCGCGCCATCAAGATTTTCCTTTTGACGATCTGCCTTGCCTTGCCGACGTTCGCCACGGCGCTCGAGGCGCAGGACGATGTCCACGCCCTTGTCGATGCACTCGGCACCGGCGGGTTTCCGGAGCGCGAGGCTGCCATCAAGGCTCTTGTGGCTTCAGGAGATCCGCATGTCGGCCAGATCCTGCAGCAGCTGAGTGACGGCCAGCTTTACGTGAATTCCGAAGAAGGCGGCCCCGTTCTCCTGCAGGGTGGCTCCGACCACGAGCCGACCTATTCCGACCCGATCACCGGCGAGGCTGTCGCCGATATCGATCCGGACTACATGTCCAAGGTCAAGATAAACAATTCCCTGCGCGGCGTGATCGCCAGCGCCATGAGCACGCTGACGCTGCTGAGCCCGGACCGTTCAGCACGGCTTTCCGCCGCTCAAGGGCTGCTGAAAGATTCCGACCCTTCCAATCTCGAGCTTCTGAACTCGGCGCTCGCCGATGAAAAGGATGCCGAAATCAAGAACACGATGGAAGCGGCCCGCGCCGTCATGATGCTCAAGAGCGATGTCAGCGCCGAAGACAAGAAGGCGGCGATCGATACAATCGCGGCGCGCGGTGATCGCAATGCGCTCACAATCCTGACCACCGCGATGGAGACTGCACCCGACGACCTGAAGGCCGGCATCGAGGCCAATATCGCCGCTATCAAGCGCAATCTGGCGCTCTGGGATATCGTGCAGAACGTCTGGTACGGCCTGTCGCTCGGCTCGGTGCTGCTTCTCGCGGCAATCGGGCTTGCCATCACCTTCGGTGTCATGGGCGTCATCAACATGGCGCATGGCGAAATGGTGATGATCGGCGCTTACACGACCTACGTCGTGCAGGAACATATCGCGTCGAACTTTCCCGACCTTGCAACCTATTCCCTGGTGATTGCGATTCCGGCGGCCTTCCTATTCACCGGCTTCGTAGGCCTCGTCATAGAGCGCATGGTCATCCGCTATCTCTACGGCCGCCCGCTCGAAACGCTGCTGGCGACATGGGGCGTGTCCCTCATCCTGCAGCAGGCGGTTCGCACCATCTTCGGCCCGACCAACCGCGAAGTGCGCAATCCAAGCTGGATGTCCGGCGCCTTCGAACTCGGCGGGCTGTCGATCACCTGGAACCGCATGTGGATCATCGTCTTTTCAATGATCGTCTTCGTGACTTTACTGCTGCTTCTGAAGCGCTCCGCCTTCGGCCTGCAAATGCGCGCGGTCACGCAGAACCGCCGCATGGCGTCGTCCATGGGTATCCGCACCGGCTGGGTCGATGCCTTCACCTTCGCGCTCGGCTCCGGCATCGCGGGCATGGCGGGTGTGGCGCTTTCGCAGATCGACAACGTCTCGCCGAACCTTGGCCAGAGCTACATCATCGACAGCTTCATGGTCGTGGTCTTCGGCGGCGTCGGCAATCTTTGGGGCACGCTGGTGGGCGCGTTGTCGCTCGGCGTCGTCAACAAGTTCCTGGAGCCCTTCGCTGGCGCAGTGCTCGGCAAGATCCTCGTCCTCGTCCTCATCATCCTCTTCATCCAGAAGCGTCCGCGCGGGCTCTTCGCACTCAAAGGAAGGGCGGTGGAAGCATGATTACGGCGTTCCTTCTCCGGTCTCTCGATCGCAAGATTTCCATTGCCATCGCCATCTTGTTCATGGTCGCCGTGCTGGTGCCGGTTCTGAACCTCATGACAGGTCCGGCGAACCCGTTGCATATCCCGACCTACATCATGGCGCTGTTCGGCAAATATCTGACCTATGCGCTGCTGGCCCTGGCCCTCGATCTCGTCTGGGGCTTCTGCGGCATCCTTTCGCTCGGTCACGGCGCCTTCTTCGCGCTCGGCGGTTACGCGATGGGCATGTATCTGATGCGCCAGATCGGGTCGCGCGGCGTCTATGGCGACCCGATCCTGCCCGACTTCATGGTGTTCCTGAACTGGAAGGAACTGCCCTGGTTCTGGTACGGCTTCGACCAGTTCTGGTTTGCAGCGCTGATGGTGTTGCTGGTGCCTGGGCTGCTCGCCTTCGTCTTCGGCTGGTTCGCCTTCCGTAGCAGGGTCAACGGCGTCTATCTCTCGATCATCACCCAGGCAATGACCTATGCACTGCTGCTTGCCTTCTTCCGCAACGACATGGGCTTCGGCGGCAATAACGGCATGACGGACTTCAAGGACATCCTCGGCTTCAACGTGCAGGCCGACGCAACGCGCGCAGCACTCTTCGCCGCGACCGCAAGCCTCCTGGCACTGTCGCTGCTGATTGCTTCGGCCATCGTGCGTTCGAAGTTCGGCAAGGTGCTGGTCGGTGTGCGCGATGCGGAAAGCAGAACGCGCTTCCTCGGCTACCGCGTCGAACACTTCAAGCTCTTCACCTTTGTCGTCTCGGCGATGATGGCGGGTATTGCAGGTGCGCTTTACGTACCGCAGGTTGGCATCATCAATCCCGGAGAATTCGCACCGGCAAACTCCATCGAGGTCGTCATCTGGACCGCCGTCGGCGGCCGCTCGACGCTGATTGGTCCGATCATCGGGGCTATTCTGGTCAATGGCGGCAAAACCATCTTCACGGGCCTTTTTCCTGAGTTCTGGCTCTTTGCGCTCGGCGGTCTCTTCGTTGCCGTCACGCTGTTCCTGCCAAAAGGTATCGTCGGCACGATCGCCCCGTACCTTGGCAAGAAGAAGCCGAGGGCGGAAACCGCGCCGCTTGCATTTCAGGAAGAAGGCGTCGATGCAAAAATCCAGGCAGCGGAGTGAGCGGCTATGATCCCGGATATCAAACCCAACAGCGTGCTCTACCTCAACAACGTCTCGGTTTCCTTCGACGGCTTCAAGGCACTGAACTCGCTTTCGATCGTCATCGAGCCCGGCGAGCTTCGCGCCATCATCGGCCCCAACGGCGCCGGCAAGACGACGATGATGGACATCATCACCGGCAAGACGCGGCCTGACGAGGGCGAGGTTTATTTCAACGGCGAGATCGATCTCACCAAGAAAGATGAAGCCGATATCGCCCAGCTCGGCATAGGCCGCAAATTCCAGAAGCCGACCGTCTTCGAAAGCCATACGGTCTGGGACAATCTGGAACTCGCGCTGAATCGCAAGCGCGGCGTTTTTCCGACGCTCTTTTATCGCCTCTCGTCCGACGACAAGGCGCGCATCGAGGAAATCCTCAAGACCGTGCGGCTGACGCATCGTAGCGACGAGCTGGCAGCCAGTCTGTCTCACGGGCAGAAGCAATGGCTGGAGATTGGCATGCTGCTCGCACAGGAGCCGAAGCTGTTGCTGGTCGACGAGCCGGTTGCCGGTATGACCGATGCCGAAACCGTGGAGACGGCGATCCTGCTCCGGGAAATCGCCAAGACTCGTTCAGTCGTCGTCGTCGAGCATGACATGGGCTTCATCCGCGACCTCGGCGTCAAGGTGACCTGCCTGGCGGAAGGCTGCGTGCTTGCCGAAGGGTCGATCGATTTCGTGAGTTCCGATGCGAAGGTGATCGAAAATTATTTGGGGCGATGAGGGATGATTGATCTGTTTGTCGTTGGCAGGGCGCTGAGCCTTCCCGAACCCCTTCCCACAAGGGAGAGGGGTCTAACCGGGTCGTTCCCTCATTGCCATGATTACCCGCTTTTGCATGGGTTGATGGAAAGCGAGACGGTCGCTTCCAGTCAGCCACTGCCCCTTGTGGGAAGGGGTTGGGGAGAGGCCCTTGAACCCGCAACGCGCCAGGAGGCGGCCTCATGCTGACAGTCGAAAACGCAAACCTGCACTATGGCGCCGCACAAGCGTTGCGCGGGATCTCGATCAAGGCGGAGATGGGTAAGATCACTTGCGTGCTGGGGCGGAACGGCGTGGGGAAGAGTTCTCTTCTGCGCGCCGTCACCGGCCAGCATCTGCTGTCGGCCGGAACCGTGAGCTTCAATGACGTGGCGTTGAACGGCCTGCCGCCTTATGCGCGCGCCAAGCAGGGTATCGGCTATGTGCCGCAAGGGCGCGAGATTTTCCCGCTGCTCACCGTCAAGGAAAACCTCGAAACCGGCTTTGCTCCGCTTGGCCGCCGCGACCGCAACATTCCCGACGATATCTTCAGCCTCTTCCCGGTGCTGAAGTCGATGTTGTCCCGTCGCGGCGGCGACCTTGCCGGCGGACAGCAGCAGCAACTGGCGATCGGTCGGGCCATGGTGACGCGGCCGAAGATCCTTGTTCTGGACGAGCCGACGGAAGGCATCCAGCCGTCGATCATCAAGGATATCGGCAGGGCAATCCGCTATCTGCGCGACTCGACGGGCATGGCGATCTTGCTCGTAGAGCAGTATCTCGACTTCTGCCGCGAGCTTGCCGACTACGTCTACATCATGGACCGCGGCGAGATCGTCCACGAGGGTTTGGCCGAAACGCTCGATACGCCCGAGGCCAGGCGCCACCTGACCGTCTGAGCGGCATGTGCCGCTTTCCAAGGCAGCTTCCATGTTCTGGGCAACCCTGTCTGCCGCCGTTCCTTCAAGATCGGCAGGCGGCATAAAAATTGCTTGCTTTCAATTATTTGCGGCATTGAATGAGAACGGCCGGGCAAACGGCGAAGGCACAAGGGGATGGAATGACGATCGCGGCGGCAATCACCGGGCCACAAAGGGCACAGGGGCGCGGGCACCTGGCCGCGAAGCTGCTGGACGGACGGGCGCGCATCCGCGAACTCTATCAGGAAGGTGCCGCCAAAATACGCCTCCCGGAGACTTTCGATGCTTCCATGGAGGCGGTCATCATCAATACGGCGGGCGGGTTGACCGGAGGCGACCAGATGAACTGGAGCGTCGTTGCAGGTCCAACCACGCGTATCGATGTGACCACACAGGCCTGCGAGAAGATCTACAAGGCATCCGCTGGAACGGCCGAAGTCACGACAACGATCGAGGCCGGCGCGAATGCACGGGTCGACTGGCTGCCGCAGGAGACGATCCTGTTCGATCGCGCCTCGCTGTTCCGCCGCCTCGACGTCGATCTCGACGAGACGGCGGAGTTCCTGGCCGTCGAGGCGATCCTGCTCGGCCGCAAGGCGATGGGCGAGAAGATGGAGACCGGCCTTTTCCGTGATCGCTGGCGCATTCGCCGCGCTGGTAGGCTGATCCATGCCGAGGAGTTGCGGCTTGATGGCGCCATCGGCGCGCTGACTGCTCGCCAGCCCGTCCTCAGCGGACAGGTGGCCTTTGCAACGTTGCTCTATGCCGGGCCGCTTGCAGAAGCCTATCTCGCGAGCGTGCGCCCGCTGCTCGGCGGACAGGCGGCAGGCGCCAGCGCTTGGAACGGCAAGCTCGTCATTCGCGCTGCAGCCGCTGACGGCTTTGCCCTCAGAAAAATCCTGATCCCGGTTATTTCCGCCTTGCGCAACGGTGCGCCTGTGCCGAAAGTCTGGAATCTCTAGTTTCAAAGCAGATGGATGGACGATGAACCTCACTCCGAGAGAAAAAGACAAGCTGCTGATCTCCATGGCGGCGATGGTGGCGAGGCGCCGGCTCGAACGCGGCGTGAAACTCAATCATCCCGAAGCGATCGCGCTGATCACCGACTTTGTCGTGGAAGGCGCCCGTGACGGCCGCCCGGTCGCCGAACTGATGGAAGCGGGCGCTCATGTCATCGGCCGGCATCAGGTGATGGAGGGCGTGCCCGAGATGATCCATGATGTGCAGGTGGAAGCGACCTTCCCGGACGGCACCAAGCTCGTCACCGTCCACGAACCGATCCGCTGAGGAGGTCGCAATGCTCGAACTTCGTCCGAACTGCGAATGCTGCGACAAGGACCTGCCGCCGGAAAGCCGCGAGGCAATGATCTGCACTTTCGAGTGCACTTTCTGCGCCGACTGTGCAAGCGATGTGCTCCAGGGCGAATGCCCCAATTGCGGCGGTGAGTTCACTTGCCGCCCGGTGCGCCCGGCCGCCATGCTCGCCAAATATCCGGCATCGACGAAACGTATCTTGAAGGCCGAGGGCTGCGTGCCCGTGAAGGCGGCGTGAGGAAAATTAAGATGATCCCAGGCGAAATCATTGCCGCAAGCGGCGACATCGAATTAAACGCCGGTGCACCGACCGTCATCATTGAAGTGTCGAACACCGGCGATCGCCCGGTGCAGGTCGGCAGCCACTACCATTTTGCCGAAACCAATGCCGGCCTCGCCTTCGATCGCGACAAGGTGCAGGGCATGCGCCTCGACATCCCGGCGGGCACGGCCGTGCGTTTCGAGCCGGGTCAGACGCGTTCCGTGACGCTGATCCCGCTCTCCGGCAAGCGTGAAGTCTATGGCTTCCGCCAGCTCGTGATGGGCAAGCTCTGAGAAGGAAAACCGGGAGGAAGTCGATGCGGTTGAATTTGTACCTGACCGGTGCCGCGGCGGGAATGATCGTGGCTGGTGCCGCGCAGGCCCAGGAGCCGGATTGCAAGAACCCGAAGACGCAGGCCGACATGACTTTCTGCGAGCAGTCTCGATACGAGGCGGCCGACACGGCGCTCAACGAGCAGTGGAAGAAGACGCGCGCAGCGCTCGCGGCGACCGACAAGGATCTGGACGAGAAGGATCGCGGAGCCGAAAAAGCGCTGCTAACCGCGCAGCGCGCCTGGATATCCTACCGGGACGCCCAGTGCGAGGCTTACGGCTTCCAGGCGCGTGGCGGCACGATGGAGCCTATGCTGGTCGCAGGTTGCCTTGCCAACCTGAGCGATGAACGCACCAAGCAGCTCAAAGAGCTTTTCGACGCGGTGGGACAGAGGTGAGCCGCAAGATCATGATCGTCGGCAATGGGGAAATCGGCGAGGCGGGAGCAGCGGCAATCGCGGCTGCGGACTTCGTGATCCGTTTCAACGAATGCCGCTCGTATGCCGCAAGCCCCGGCCGCACCGACGTCGTCGCCGTCTGCAACACCGGGCGCCCGGCCAAGGCGATGTTGGGTTCGGATACGTGGCGGACGCACCCGGCCGTCATGGAGGCGTCGGAAATCTGGAGCGTCCGCGACCCCGAAAAATTCAACGTCTTGCGTGCGCCGCTCGCCGTTTCGCATCCGGAGCTCGACGACTTCTGCGACGATTATACGATCCACTTCAACGTCTTCTGTGAGGACGCTGGCAAGGAACATATAGTCGTTAAGAAAGTGATTCATGAAGCAGTCGACGACGCCCTGGCTACCTTTGATCCCGCGCCTTATGTCGTTCCGAGCAGCGGCATGATTGCGATTGCCGCGACCTTCCGCAGGTTTCCGAAGGTCGAGATCGGCCTTGCCGGCTTCAGTCATTCCGGCTGGGAGTGGCATCCTTTCGCCGCCGAAAGGCAGCTTGTCGACAGCTACATCGCCAATGGCCGGCTGACGCGCCATCCTGCCGATACGTCTCTTTCTTCCTCCCAAGGAGCCTGACATATGCCCCACAAGATTTCCCGCGCCGCCTATGCCAGCATGTTCGGCCCGACCGTTGGCGACAAGGTACGCCTGGCCGATACCGAGCTCTTCATCGAGGTCGAAAAGGATTTCACGACCTATGGAGAGGAGGTGAAGTTCGGTGGCGGCAAGGTGATCCGCGACGGCATGGGGCAGAGCCAGGTGACGCGCGCCAACGGTGCGGTCGATACCGTCATCACCAATGCGGTGATCGTCGATCATACGGGCATCGTGAAGGCCGATATCGGCCTCAAGGACGGACGGATCGTCGCGATCGGCAAGGCCGGCAACCCGGACACGCAGCCGGGCGTCAACATCATCGTCGGACCAGGCACCGAGGCGATCGCAGGCGAAGGCAAGATCGTGACGGCCGGCGGGATGGACAGCCACATCCACTTCATCTGCCCGCAGCAGATCGAAGAAGCGCTAATGAGTGGTCTTACCTGCATGCTCGGCGGCGGCACCGGCCCAGCGCATGGTACATTCGCGACGACCTGCACGCCCGGCCCGTGGCACCTCGCCCGGATGATCGAGGCGGCCGACGCCTTCCCGATGAACCTCGCTTTCGCCGGCAAGGGCAATGCATCGCTGCCCGGCGCGCTAGAGGAAATGGTGCTTGCTGGCGCCACCTCGCTGAAGCTGCACGAAGACTGGGGCACGACGCCCGGCGCGATCGACTGCTGCCTGACGGTTGCCGACCAATATGACGTGCAGGTGATGATCCATACCGACACGCTAAACGAAAGCGGCTTTGTCGAAGACACGATCGGCGCCATCAAGGGCCGCACGATCCATGCCTTTCACACGGAAGGGGCAGGCGGCGGCCACGCGCCGGACATCATCAAGATCTGCGGCCAATCGAACGTCATCCCATCTTCGACCAATCCTACGCGGCCCTACACGGTCAATACGATCGCCGAACATCTCGACATGCTGATGGTCTGCCATCACCTTTCGCCGTCGATCCCGGAAGACATCGCCTTTGCCGAAAGCCGCATCCGCAAGGAAACGATCGCAGCAGAAGACATCCTGCACGATATCGGCGCCTTCTCGATCATCTCGTCGGACAGCCAGGCCATGGGCCGTGTTGGCGAGGTGGCAATCCGCACGTGGCAGACGGCCGACAAGATGAAGCGCCAGCGAGGCCGTCTGAAGGAAGAAAAGGGCGATAATGACAATTTCCGTGTCCGGCGCTACATCGCCAAATACACGATCAATCCGGCGATTGCTCACGGCCTTTCCCATGAGATCGGCTCGATTGAAGTCGGCAAGCGCGCCGACCTCGTCATCTGGAACCCCGCCTTCTTCGGCGTGAAGCCAGACATGGTGCTGCTCGGCGGCTCAATTGCCGCTGCACCTATGGGCGATCCGAACGCCTCCATCCCGACGCCGCAGCCGGTGCATTATCGGCCGATGTTTGCCTCATACGGCAAGAGCCTCACCAATTCCTCCGTCACCTTCGTTTCCCAGGCGTCGCTCGATGCCGGGCTGAAGGGAAGGCTGGGTGTCGCCAAGGATCTCGTTGCGGTCAAGAACACCCGCGGCGGCATCTCCAAGGCATCGATGATACACAACAGCCTGACGCCGCATATCGAGGTGGATCCCGAAACCTACGAGGTGCGCGCCGACGGCGAACTGCTCACCTGCGAACCGGCAACCGTGCTGCCGATGGCGCAGCGCTACTTCCTTTTTTAGCAAACCAGGAGCGCCGGCTTCGTCCGCTGGCGCTCTTAAAGCGCCGCATCAAAATTGCTCATCATAAGGTTGTATAAAGCGATGAAAATTTGTCGCCAGAACGATCACTTCCGATTGCGACGCCGAAATCCTGTCGATTTATAATAGTCTTTTATTTTCAATAGCTTGGATTTATATTGGAGGCTATCGGTTTTGCTTGCTGCGGCGTGCGTTCGGAGCAAGAAAAGAATACAACATTAAATCGTATAAACTCGTTCCAATTTTAACGAATCGCTTAAGAAGCCGGCAGGAGTTGAGCACTAATCAGATATCTCCGGGGATGCCGAGCTGGAGGTTGATTCTCATGAGGAGCTGGATTTTTCTCCAGGCTGAACTTGGCAATTTTCACCATCGCGGCACGATTTTCAGCTTTGCGCTGAAGATGGGTTTTGCCGCCGTTATCCTGTCGATCCTGTTGATCCTCGCAGTGATGCCGTTGCTTGCCTTCTTCGGCGTGCTGCCCTTCACGCTCGCTCTTACCATCAGCTACAGCATTGCACTGTCCTGGCTTCTCAGTGGCATTGTCTGCGGAATTCTCTCGCTGATCGTCGGCCATGCAATGCACCAGCTGACGGTATCGCGCGCGGAGTTCGAAAAGCTCAGCCGGATCGATACGCTGTCCGGCCTGTTGAACCGCCGTGCGTTTGCGGAAGCGCTCAACGGCATCGATGACGGCGCCTCGCTGGTGATTTTCGATGTCGATCGATTCAAGGCGATCAACGACCGTTTCGGCCATGCCTGCGGCGATGCCGTCATCATAGCCGTTTCCGCAATTCTCGCCTCGGCATTCGACGGTTCTTCGGTCGTTGCCCGTCTCGGAGGCGAAGAGTTCGGCGTTATCGTTTCAGGCGGTGACGTCGAGGAACGGCTGCAGAAGATCGAAGCGGTGAAGACGCAGATTGCCCGACGGTCGATCGCTGCCGACGGCTGCGACATATCGATCACTATTTCGGCCGGTATTGCCGATCTTCTGCCTGGGCGCAGCAAGGAGGCCGTTTATGCGTCCGCCGACAAGGCGCTTTATCTGGCAAAAGCGCTCGGCCGCAACCGCGTTGTTCATGAAAGGAACGCGCTCGACCACACATGGCATCACCATCTGGTCGAGGGCGGCCTTGGCGTCCAGGGTGCAGTGCCAGATTTTAACGATACGCAACGCGCCTATGGCATATAACGGCCGCGCGAAAGCATTGGGCCTTGCGCTGCCAGGCGCTATTTTGCATGGTCTTGATCTCACAGAAACGGACATGTCATGCAGCGCGTCACCTCCTATCTTCCGGCCGGAACCCCGTCTTCCAATCCTATCGGCAAAGTCGTCCTGCCGCATGATCTGAGGCATTTGCGTCGTAAGCTCCTGCATCTCGATAACGGCGACATGGTCATGCTCGACCTGAAGGAGCCGGTGCTGTTTGCAAGCGGCGACATGCTGGTGCTGGAGGACGGCGAACTCATCGAAATCCAGGCTGCGGACGAGAAGCTTTTCGAGATCAGGGGCCGGGACCGGCTGCATCTCATCGAGCTTGCCTGGCACCTCGGCAACCGCCATCTCGGCGCGCAGATCGAAGAGGAGCGCATTCTGATTCTGCGCGACCACGTGATCCGGTCGATGCTCGAAGGGCTCGGAGCGACGGTTAGCGAGGTCGCCGAGCCTTTCCAGCCCGCCCGCGGCGCCTACCATTCACACGGCGGCCACTCACATGGGCACGACCACGGCCACCACGCGCATGATTGAACTGCAATGAGTGAGAGCGGCGACCTGCAGGCCTTGCTGCGTCTCATGGCATGGCTCTCGCCGGCCTTTCCGGTCGGCTCGTTTGCCTATTCCGGCGGGCTCGAGCGCGCCGTCCACGACAGGCTTGTTACGGATGCAGCCTCGCTGGACGGATGGATCGAAACGCTACTTTCCCATGGGAGCATCTGGAACGATGCCGTGCTCTTTGCAGCGAGCTGGCGTGGGCAATCGGATGCAGGAGTGCTTGCGGAGCTTGCCGCGCTGGGGGAGGCCCTTGCCGGCTCGCGGGAGCGCCATCAGGAGACCACTCTGCTCGGCGATGCCTTTCTGGCGGCGGCGCGCGCCTGGCCCGATACCGTCGTTGATCGCCTGCCGCGGGCTGTTGCCTATCCCGTTGCCGTCGGCGCAGTCGCCGGCGCGCATGGCATCGAACTGCAAAATGCGCTTGCAGCCTTCCTGCATGCCTATGTCTCGCAATCGGTCTCGGCGGGCATCCGGCTCGGCGTTGCCGGGCAGAAGGACGGCGTGGCTATCCTGGCGCGGCTGGAAGAGGCGATCGCCGCGACGGCTCATCGTGCGTCCGGCTCGACGCTTGACGATCTGGGTTCGGCGGCGGTTCAGGCGGATATCGCCTCGCTGCGGCACGAGACGCAGACAACGAGGCTCTTCCGCTCCTGATCGGAGCATCTGCGCTATTTGCCGGTGGCAGCGCCGTTATCCGGACGCTATCATCGGTCGAATTGGAGTGTGACAGATGAAATCAAGAAACGGACCTCTTCGTGTGGGCATCGGCGGGCCTGTCGGCTCTGGAAAGACGGCGTTGACGGAGAAGCTCTGCAAGGCGATGCGTGACGACTATTCCATCGCCGTCGTCACCAATGACATCTATACGACCGAGGACGCCGAAGCGCTGATGCGCATGCAGGCGCTGCCATCTGACCGCATCGTCGGCGTGGAAACCGGTGGATGCCCGCATACGGCAATCCGCGAAGATGCGACGATCAATCTCCAGGCGATCGCTGGCCTGAATGAGCGCATTCCGGACCTCGATGTCGTCTTCATCGAATCCGGCGGCGACAATCTGGCAGCGACATTTTCGCCCGATCTGGCCGATATCACCATCTATGTGATCTCCGTCTGCCAGGGCGAGGAAATCCCCCGCAAGGGCGGGCCGGGCATCACCAGGTCGGACCTTTTGGTGATCAACAAGAAGGACCTCGCACCCTATGTCGGCGCCGATCTCGACGTCATGGACCGCGACGCGGCGCGCATGCGCGAGACGCGTCCTTTCGTCTTCTCTGACATGAAGCGTGGCGAAGGCATCGGCCCCATCGTAAGCTTCCTGAAGGAGCAGGGCGGGCTCTAAGAACGGACGCGTCCCCGGTTCCTGTATCTCCACATTGGCGACAGCGTTCGTCAGCCTCGTCGTCCGTGGGCAGGAAATGCGTTTCCCACTCGCTTTCAGGAATTTCTTCGCCAATTGAAAATTCGAATGCGACGATCGTCTCGATATCCGGCGCGGCCGCATTTGAATTCGATATTGTACCAATGGCGGTTGCTTCGAAACGCGCCGCCATCGGCTTGAAGGATCAGGCCGAAAGGTATCCGCCGTAGCATAAGCGACCAGGACATCCGGCGTGAATTGGGTCTTCCATCTATGGACTGTTCCATTGGTTGGACATTGCAGCGCTGACAATGCGTTCGCCGGTTGCGAGCCGCCGCGTGCCCTCGCTTGCCCGTTTGCTTCGCGGGTCGGCCAAGATCGCTGCGGGAAGGGGCTGTTTTGGCCGAAGCGTGGTTCCTCAATCCGGTGTGGTATCCTAGGCGCCGGGCTGCTTCCTTTGCGGGCGGCTCGGGTTGAGAGGCAATGGGCGGTGAGCTACGTGCTTCGGCAACAGGCGGCTTCGCTTCCACATCGAACGGTGGAGATGTCAAAAGCTCGACGGCAATGCTCTCTTCCAACGGCGAAAGCTGCCGCGTTCGGCCGGAAAAAATGCAAGGGCGATGACGGCGGCGATATGGACGGCGCGCGCAATCGCAATGCTCCGCGGCCGTTCTGTTATCCTGCCGAAACGGCCCCAGGTTCTGTGAGACAATCGAAATCTGAAAGATTCGCTGTTAAAAAAATACCTTTGATAGGAAAGGCGCTCATAACGGTCGCTGCAAACAGTTTTCGCGATTCCAATTCCACATAAGGCCGGGTTCGCCCCGGCCTTTCATTGTTCAGTGCAAGCTTACTCCGCTGCGAAAGGCGGCAGGCGGAGCACGTTCTTGTCGTTGGCATTGGCGCTCTTGCGCTTGCGTTCCGGGTTCTCGATCGCCTCCACCCGTTCGCTGAGAGCGCCGACAGCTCCCGTCAGTTCCTCTCGGGACATCGCCAGTTCCTCCTGATCCTTCTTGCCGACAAGGCGGCCGAAGAGCCACCCGAGCAGGAGCGAGAGGTCGTCCATGATCAGGAAGAAGGACGGCACGACGACGAGTGAAAGCACCGTCGAGACGATGATGCCGCCGATCACGGCGATCGCCATCGGCGCACGGAACGAACCGCCTTCGCCGACGCCGAGTGCCGAAGGCAGCATGCCGGCCGACATGGCGATCGAGGTCATGATGATCGGCTGGGCGCGTTTGCGGCCGGCTTCCACCATAGCTTCGACGCGTGTCATGCCGTGACGGCGCATCTCGATTGCGAAGTCGACGAGCAGGATGGCGTTCTTCGTCACGATGCCCATCAGCATGAGGTTGCCGATCCGAACGGGCATCGAGAGCGGATTGTTGGTGATGATCAGAGCAACCGCCACACCGCCGATTGCCAGGGGCAGCGAGAACAGGATGGTGAACGGCTGGATCACATCCTTGAACAGCAGGATCAGGACGGCCAGAACCAGCATCAGGCCCATCAGCATCGCGTTGACGAAGCTCTGCTGCATTTCCTTCTGGACCTTCGTGTCGCCGCTTTCGACAAGCTGCACGGTCGAGGGGATATGGGTGTCCTTGACGATCTGCAGGAAGCGAGCCGATGCCGTATCGAGAGCTACGCCCTGTGGCAGGTCGGAACCAATCGCGACGACGCGATTGCGGTTGTTGCGCTTGATCGAGCTTGCGCCTTCCGCATAGTCGATGTCAGCTACGGTCGAGAGCGGCACGATCGCGCCGCTCGCCGTCTGGATCTTCAGCGCACGGATGGCCGCAAGATCGCGCCGCATATCGATTGCGGTCTGAACGCGGATCGGGATCTGGCGGTCGTCGAGGTTGATCTTGGCAAGCGCCGCATCGACGTCGCCGATCGTGGCGACACGAATCGTATCGGAGATCTGCTCCGGCGTGATACCGAGGCGAGCCGCCTGGTCCTTGCGCGGACGAACCTGCAGTTCCGGACGCGGCAGGGCGCCTTCGGCACTGACGTTTGCCAGCAGCGGTTCTGCACGCAGCTTCGATTCCAGAAGGCCGACGGCGTCGTTCAGGTCCTTCTCGTTCTTGGAGAGGAAGTTGAACGACAGGTCACGCTCGCCGCGGTCGTTGAGCTTCAAGATTCGAACGTCGGGAATATCCTTCACCCTGGCGAAGACTTCTTTTTCGATATCCCATTGTGGACGTTCGCGGCCATGGACCTCGACCTTCGGCAGATGCGGGCCGATGACCGGGATGGAGCCAAAGACATCGTTGATAACCCTCTTCACCAGCGAGTGGTCCAGCTTGAAGAGCGAAAGCGTGATCGTTGCACGGCGCAGTTCAAGGTCGCCCTTGGGGGATGCGCCGCCGAGAACGAAGACGCTTTCGACGCCGTTGATGTCCTTGACTTTGTTGTAGATCGCGTTGGACGTCTGTTCGGTGTCTTCGAGCGTCGCGTTCGGCGGCAGCTCGACAGAAAGCACGATGCGGGACGCATCTTCCGGCGGTAGGAAGCTGCCGGGAACCTGGGCAAGCAGTGCTACCGAACCGATCAGGAAGGCGATCGCCGCAAATAGCGTCGCATAGCGCGTCCACCAGCGGGCGGTCGTGGCGCGCACGAGACGCGTATAGCCGCGGAAGAAGAGGCCGTCATTGTCATGATGGTCGTCCTGGCCATCTTCCGCGCGCATCAGGTAGGCGGCCATCATCGGAGTGATGAGACGCGCCACGACGAGCGAGAAGAACACCGAAAAGGCGACCGTCAGGCCGAACTGGATGAAGTACTGGCCGGGAATGCCCGGCATGAACGAGACCGGTACGAAGACGGCAATGATCGTAAACGTCGTGGCGATGACGGCAAGACCGATTTCGTCCGCCGCTTCGATCGCCGCCCGATAGGGGGTTTTGCCCATCTTGATGTGCCGGGCGATGTTTTCGATTTCCACGATCGCATCGTCGACGAGGATACCTGTCGCGAGCGTCAGCGCGAGGAAGCTGACGAGGTTCAGCGAGAAGCCCATCAGGTCCATGATCCAGAAGGTCGGGATCGCAGACAGGGGGAGGGCGATCGCTGAAATCAGCGTTGCGCGCCAGTTCCGCAGGAACAGGAACACGACGACGACCGCCAGCAGCGAGCCCTCCATCAAGGTGTGGAGGGCGGCTTCATAGTTGCCGTAGGTGAAGTAGACGGAGTCGTTGATCAGCTCGATGCCGACATTTGGATTTTCCGCACGCACCTTTTCGAGGCTTTGCGCCACCGTTTCGGCCACGCTGACTTCGCTGGCGCCCTTGGAGCGGAAGACGCCGAAGGTAACGACGGGCGTGTCGTCGAAACGCGAGAAGGATTTCGGTTCCTGATAGGTGTCTTTGATGGCGCCGAGTTCGTCGAGCTTGACGAAACGGCCGTTCGGCAGGGCGATCGTCGTATTGGCGAGTTCCGCCACGTTGCGGGCGTCGCCGAGAACGCGGATCGCCTGCTCGCTGCCGGCCACCTGGCCGCGTCCGGAGCCGAGGTCGACGTTGGTTCCGTGCAGCTGCTTGTTCACGCTGGCGGCAGTGATGCCGTAGGCGTTCAGCTTGTCGGGGTTGAGCTCGATGCGGACCTCGCGTTCGGCACCGCCATAGCGGTCCACGCGGCCGATGCCGGCCTGACCTTGGAGGGCGCGCTTGATCGTATCGTCGACGAACCAGGAGAGTTCTTCGAGCGTCATGTCCGGCGAGGAGACGGCAAAGGTCTGGATCGCCTGGCCTTCGACATCGACCTTGGCGACGATCGGTTCCTCGACATTGGCCGGAAGATCGCTGCGGATGCGGTCGATCGCGTCTTTGGTGTCCTGGACCGCCTGCTCCGTCGGCACTTCCATGCGGAACATCACGTTGGTTTGCGACTGACCGTCGGTGACCGTGGACTGGATTTCGTCGATGCCGTTGATGGAGGCGACGGCGTCTTCGATCTCCTTGGTCACCTGCATCTCGAGCTCGGCAGGCGAAGCGCCGCTCTGCGTCACGGTAATCGAAACGAGCGGCACGTCGATGTTCGGGAAGCGCGTGATCGGCAGCTTGTTGAAGGACTGAATGCCGACAAAAAGCAACAGCGCGAAAAGCAGCAGCGGCGCTACGGGATTTCGGATGGACCAGGCTGAAAAGTTCATCGGGCCGTCTCTCAGTTGGAAGCAGCGGGCTGTTCGCGAACAGGCGTAATGCGGTCGCCGTCGCGGACATAAGCACCGGCCTTGGCAACGACTTCCTCGCCGTCCTTCAGGCCCTTCACAATCTCAATATAGGCGCCGTCCTGGATACCGGTTTCCACTTCGGCGAATTTCACAACTCCGTCTTCGACCTTGCGGGCGGACGAGCCTTCACTGCTCGTCAGGACAGCCGAAAGCGGCAAAGCCACGTTCTCGGCCGTCTTCATGATGATTTCGGCGCTGCCGTACATGCCCGAACGCGCCTTGCTGTCATCATCGATCAGGATGTGAACGAAGCCGAGGCGCGTCGTCGGGTCGACCGTCGGCGAAACGAGGCGCACCGAACCCGTTAGCTTGTCGCGGCTGCCGGCAAGCGAGATCGTCGCCTTCTGGCCCGGCTCGATCTTGATGATATCGCTCTCGCCGACTTCGGCGACCAGTTCGATATCGTCGTCACGGATGATGGTGAAGAGTGGTTCGCCCGAACCCAGGGCGATCGCGCCAACCTTGGCGTTCTTTGCCGAAACCGTGCCTGCGACTGGCGTCCTTACATCGGTGCGGGCAAGCCTCAAATCCGTGTCGGCGATCTGGCTGTCGACGACCTTGAGGTCCGCCTGGGCAACTTCGATCGCCTGCTCGGCGGAGTTCACACGGGCATTGGCAGAAGCGGCAGCGGCATCTGCTTGTTCCACCGTCGCAGTGGACACCGTGCCCTTCTTGCCCATTTCCTGCGCGCGGGCCTGCTGCTGGCGGGCCTGCTCGGCATTCGCCTCTGCTTCGACCAGTTGTGCCCGCAACTGCGCGAGCGTTGCTTCGCCCTTCGCCTTGGTTGCCACCATCTGGCTCTTTTGCAAGAGCAGCGCGTCGTCGTTCAGCGTCGCAAGCGTGCTGTCTGCTGCAACCTTGTCGCCGACATCGGCATTCAACGCGCGGATCGAAAGGCCCTCGACCTGCGGCTGGATATAGACCTCCTCGACCGGCTTCACAGTGCCGGTCGCAACGACACGGTCGACGAGCGTGCGAACTTTGGCGGTGGTCACGACGATCGCCGGCAGGTTCTGCTGCGGTTTCGTGGTTGCGGTTTCCTGCGCGAAAGCGGGAGTTAGCGCGAGCGCGGCGATCAAAAGGGTGGAGGCGCGTAGTATAGTCAGCGTGCGTGCCATGCGTCGTGATCCAAATTATATGACATAATCAGCCAAAATCGCGCGTTGTCCCTCAGCTCGCGAACAGGGCCATTTCGTCTCTGTGTTCTCAGAGGCATTCCCGCATTATTTGCCGTCTCTATTACAGAGAAGTCACTCCTCCGGCAAATCCGGCTTGTACTTGGTATCGATTTGCTCGATGCGCAAGGCCGGCAGAAAATAATTCCCCTATCCGAACATACTAATTGCCGTTTACGTCCAGATCAATCACCGGATGGTTATGTGGTCATTCCGATGATTGATCGCAGCCGTATATTCTTAATGACGTGCGAAAGCCTGCCGATGCGACATCGTCCCCGATCTTTTTTGAAGCGACGTTAAAAAAACCGAAAACGCGCGGGTATCGCCGCGCGTTTCCGTTTTGGGATTGGCTGGAATTACTTCGCAGCCGCGTCCGTGATCTCGTGCGTCCAGGCGCCGGCCGGCTCCTTGTTGATGATCTTCTGGTCGAGAAGAGCCTTGGCCGTGCGATCGTAGAGCGCCGGGTCGAGCTTGCCGGTGCCGTCGCCGATCAGCTTGGCGACTTCGCCCATCATGCGCTTCTGGTGGTTCTCGTCCTGGCCGCCGGCATCGACGACGATCTCGGCTGCTTCATCCGGGTTTTCGGTCGAGTATTTCCAGCCCTTCATCGAAGCCTTGACGAACTTGACCATCTTTTCCTTGAAGGCCGGGTCCTTGAGCTTGTCTTCCATTGCGTAGAGACCGTCTTCGAGAAGGTCGTTGCCCATTTCCGTATAGTTGAAGACGATCAGCTCTTCCGGCTTGAAGCCCGCATCGATCGCCTGCCAGTATTCATTGTAGGTCATGACCGAGATGCAATCCGCCTGCTTCTGCAGGAGCGGCTGCACGTCGAAGCTCTGCTTCAGGACGGTCACGCCATCCGCGCCGCCGTCGGTCTTGAGGCCGAGCTTGTTCATCCAGGCGAAGAACGGATATTCGTTGCCGAAGAACCAGACGCCAAGGGTGCGGCCCTTGAAGTCGGCTTCGGACTTGATCGGACCGTCCTTGCGGCAGATCAACTCCATACCCGACTTCTGGAAGGGCTGGGCGATGTTGACGAGCGGCACGCCCTTTTCGCGGGCAACCAGCGCGCCACCCATCCAGTCGACGATCACATCGGCGCCGCCGCCGGCAATGACCTGTTCGGGTGCGATGTCCGGACCGCCCGGCTTGATGTCGACGTCGAGGCCTTCTTCCTCGTAATAGCCTTTCTCCTTGGCGACGTAATAGCCGGCGAACTGGCTCTGCGTGACCCATTTCAGCTGCAGCGTCACCTTGTCGGCGGCCATTGCATGGGCAGCCGCGAGCGACATTGCGCTTGCCATCATTGCAACCATCAGTTTTTTCATTTTCTTTTCCCTCTGAAGTTATGCCCAATCCCATTTGCGAGAATAAAGCGACGTCTAGCCACCACGGATAGACGGATGCCAGAAAGTCACCGCCCTTTCGGCGAGGGCGACGGCTCCATAGAAAATCGAGCCTGCCAGCGCCGCAACGGCGATTTCGGCCCAGACCATGTCGACATTCATGCGCCCGATCTCGGTGGAGATGCGGAAGCCCATTCCGACGATCGGTGTTCCGAAGAATTCCGCAACGATGGCACCAATCAGCGCCAGCGTCGAGTTGATCTTCAGCGCATTGAAAACGAAGGGCATGGCCGCCGGAAGCCGGAGCTTCAGCAGCGTCTGCCAGTAGTTCGAGGCATAGGTGCGCATCAAGTCGCGCTCCATGCTGCCGGACGCGGCCAGGCCCGCGACGGTGTTCACCAGCATCGGGAAGAAGGTCATGATGATGACGACGGCGGCCTTCGACGGCCAGTCGAAGCCGAACCACATGACCATGATCGGCGCAACGCCGATGATCGGCAGCGCCGAGACCATATTGCCGATCGGCAGCAGGCCGCGGCGCAGGAACGCCACGCGATCGGCCAGGATCGCGACGATAAAGCCACTGGCACAGCCAACGGCGTAGCCGATCAACACGGCCTTGAAGATCGTCTGCCTAACGTCTTCGCCGAGGATCTGCAGCGACCCGGCGATACGTGCGCCAATAGCGCTTGGCGGCGGTAGGAGCACGAAGGGAATGCCCGCCCCACGGGTCGCCGTTTCCCAAACGACCAGGATCCAGGCGCCGAAGATTGCAGGGATCAGCAGGCGCAGGAGCGAGCTTTCGAAATTCGAGGCAGGCTTGATCTCGCAAAGCACGGTGACGCAGCGCCAGGCAAGCAGCCAGCAGGCGGCGATCAGCAAGAAAAAGGACCTCGTCGCCATGCCTTCATTGCCGGAAATGCCAGAAAGCAGCATCCAGGCGGCTACATGAGTGCCGATCAAAAGAACGGTCGCAGAATAGAGCCGCGGCAGAGGCGCTACCGAAATGAGGGCGGATGCCGCGACGATGACGATGACGAGTGTCACCGTTTCATCGCTGAACGGGCGGGGGGCGGCTTCGCTAAGGAGCGGCAGCGAGAGCAGCGCCGCGGCGCAGAGAAAAAGAGCGACGAAGGCCTGCCAGGAGATATTCAGCTTCTTCATGCCGGCCTGCCTCCCATTGCGCGGTCGACGATCTTCGCCACGAGGCCGACGATCGCAACGAGCATGGCCGCCAGCACGGAGCCTGCCACGAGTGCCGCCCAGATATCGATCGTCTGGCTGTAATAGGAACCCGCCAACAGCTTCGAACCGATGCCGGCGACCGCGCCTGTCGGGAGTTCGCCGACGATTGCGCCGACGAGGCTCGCGGCAATTGCCACCTTCATCGACGTGAACAGGAAAGGGATCGAGGCCGGCACGCGCAGCTTCCAGAAGGTTTGCAAAGCGGTCGCATTATAGGTGCGCATCAGGTCGAGATGCATGATCTCCGGCGAGCGCAGGCCCTTCACCATTCCGACCGCGACGGGAAAGAAGGAGAGATAGGTCGAGATCAGCGCCTTCGGGATCAGGCCGGTGATGTTGATGGCGCCGAGCACCACGATGACCATCGGCGCGATCGCCAGGATCGGCACCGTCTGCGATGCGATGATCCACGGCATCAGGCTACGATCGAGCGTCTTGATATGGACGATGCCGACGGCGATCGCGATGCCGAGCAGGGTTCCGAGCGCAAAGCCAAGAACCGTCGAGGACAGTGTCACGCCGGCGTGGTAGACGAGGCTGCGATTGCTGGAGAGTTTTCTGAGGAAGGTGTTCTCGAAGACATTGCTTGCCACCTGATGCGGCGCCGGCAGGATCGGCTTCGGCTGCGAGAGCGTCTTTCCGACGAATTCCATCGTGGTGGAGGTGACGTTGCCGCGCTGATCCATGTCCCGCTGGAAGGGCGCGTTCATGAAAATCGCCGCGACGTACCAGACGACGATGAGCGCCAGCAAGATCGTCACGACGGGGACGAATTTGTCCTTGAGGGTATCGGGTTTCATAGGCCTGCCCTCCTACTCCTCATAGCTATGCCCAGCCCTTAGCCCCTCACGCACGCGGTGGGCGATTTCCAGGAATTCCGGGGTTTCGCGGATGCCAAGGGGACGCAGCGCCGGGAGCGTGGAGTCGATGACGTCGGTGACGCGACCGGGGCGCGGGGACATGACGACGATCTTCGTGGAGAGGTAGACGGCTTCCGGGATCGAATGAGTGACGAAGCAAATCGTCTTGTTGGTGCGCGCCCAAAGCTTCAGAAGCTCTTCATTCAGGTGGTCGCGGACGATTTCGTCGAGTGCGCCGAAAGGTTCATCCATCAACAGCAGGTCGGCGTCGAAAGCCAGTGCGCGGGCGATCGAGGCACGCTGCTGCATGCCGCCGGAAAGCTGCCACGGAAATTTCTTCTCGAAGCCGGAAAGATTGACGAGATCCAGTGCCTCGGCGATGCGCTTCTTCTGGTCGGCGCCGGCATAACTCATGATTTCCAGGGGGAGCGCGATGTTCTTCTCGATCGTCCGCCAAGGATAGAGCGCCGGCGCCTGGAAGACGTAGCCATAGGCGCGCGCCTTGCGGGCGTCGTCCGGCGTCATGCCGTTGACGGTGATCTCGCCTGACGTCTTTTTCTCCAGATCGGCGATGACGCGCAGGAATGTCGTCTTGCCACAGCCGGATGGACCGATGAAGGAAACGAAATCGCCCTTGCGGACATCGAGATTGACATCGCTCAGCGCATGCACCGGCCCGTCATTCGTCTGGTAGGTGAGACAGAGATCCTTTGCGGATACGACGGATGCTTGCATCGATGCTTTACCAGTCCTGTTTTCCCCGCGTCGCCGCGGTTTGCGTGCTATGATGATCGCCGGTTTTCTTTGCCGCGGCAAAATTCATGGAGAATGACGATGGATGCGAAATCAAAGCCCACCTGCCACATCATTCGCCCCAGCCACGCTTATAGCGGCAAGCAGGGGCTGAGCTATTTCGAGGGCATCGCTGCGGAAACGGTCGGCGCGAAGGGCATCTGCATGCATCTTCTGACGATCCCACCGGGCGTACGCGCCAAGGCGCATCTGCACGAGGCGCATGAAACGGCGATTTACATGCTGTCCGGCGAAGCGCACACCTGGTACGGCGACGAGCTGGAGCATCATGTCGTCGTCCATGCCGGCGAGCTGTTTTATATTCCGCCGGGCGTCCCGCACCTGCCGGCGAACCTCAGCAGCACGCCGTGCACCGCGATCATCGCGCGGACAGATCCCAACGAGCAGGAAAGTGTCGTGCTGCTGCCGGAACTGGATAGATTGGTGGAGGGGTGAAAAATACCTCCCTCGATCCTTCCGGGCATCTCCTCCACCAGGGGGGAGATCGGATTGAGGACGCTCGTCGATCCCCATGGAAGCGCCGGGTGCAATGTGTCGTTCAACTCCGGTGATGCGGTAGCCGCATGTTTTCGCTCTCCCTTTTTGCGGGGGAGATGTCACGAAGGGGGAAAAGGGGGTATCCCGCACGCTCGACATCCCTTCCGGTCACACGCCACTTGCCGGAATGCCGGTGCGCTCGACCTTGCGCGGCGCGGTGACTTCCTTCCAGGTCGACAGCGCCTTGCTGACGGCGGTGACCGGTTCGCGCTTGACGAATTCGCCATGGCCCTCGCGGGTCTTGATCGTGTTTTCTTCAATGGCGACGACGCCGCGCGTCAGCGTGTAGCGCGGCAGGCCGGTAACCTGCTTGTCTTCGAAGACGTTGTAGTCGATGGCCGACTGCTGGTTTTTCGAGGTGATGGTCTTTGCGCGCTTCGGGTCCCAGACGACGAGATCCGCGTCGGCACCAACGAGGATCGCGCCCTTCTTCGGATAGATGTTGAGGATCTTCGCGATGTTCGTCGAGGTCACGGCGACGAATTCGTTCATCGTCAGCCGGCCGGTATTGATGCCATAGGTCCAGAGCATCGGCATGCGGTCTTCAAGGCCGCCGGTGCCGTTCGGGATCTTGGTGAAGTCGCCGAGGCCGAAACGCTTCTGGTCGGTCGTGAAAGCGCAGTGGTCGGTCGCGACGACCTGCAGCGAGCCGGAGGCAAGGCCGGCCCAGAGGCTATCTTGATGCTGCTTGTTGCGGAAGGGGGGTGACATGACGCGGCGGGCGGCGTGATCCCAGTCCTTGTTGAAATACTCCGTCTCGTCGAGCGTCAGGTGCTGGATGAGCGGCTCCCCATACACGCGCATGCCTTTCTGGCGGGCGCGGCGAATCGCTTCGTGCGCCTGTTCGCAGGAAGTGTGGACGATATAGACGGGGCAGCCGGCCATGTCGGCAATCATGATGGCGCGGTTGGTCGCCTCGCCTTCCACTTCAGGCGGCCGGGAATAGGCGTGCGCTTCGGGGCCGTTGTTGCCTTCGGCCATGAGCTTTGCCTGCAATTGCGCGACGACGTCGCCGTTTTCGGCGTGGACCAGCGGCAGCGCGCCGAGTTCGGCGCAGCGCCGGAAGGAGGAATACATCTCGTCGTCGTCCACCATCAGCGCACCCTTGTAGGCCATGAAATGCTTGAAGGTGTTGATGCCCTTATCCTGGACGACGGCCTGCATCTCATTGAAGACCTGCTCACTCCACCAGGTGATCGCCATGTGGAAGGAATAGTCGCAGTTGGCGCGGGTCGATTTGTTATCCCACATCGTCAGCGCTTCAAGTAGCGACTGGCCGGGCGAGGGCAGGGCGAAATCGACCACCATCGTCGTGCCGCCGGAAAGGGCCGCGCGCGTGCCGCTCTCGAAATCGTCGGAGGAGTAGGTGCCCATGAACGGCATTTCGAGATGCGTATGCGGGTCGATGCCGCCCGGCATCACGTAGCAACCAGACGCATCCAGCGTGTCATTGCCGGAAAGGTTCGGCCCGATCTCGACAATCCTGCCGTCTTCGATCTTCAAATCGGCCGTGTAGGTGAGGTCGGCCGTGACGATGGTTCCGCCCTTGATGACTGTGCTCATTCTCCGAACTCCCTGGCGCTGCGCGGTGCCTGCGCAAGCTGTTTATCCAATGACTGGCGGTAGCGGATGCAGCCGCGCATGAATTGGGGCCAATCCGGCACGATCTGGCCGCCGGTGGGTGGATCCGGCAGAAGCGCCCACATGTCGGGGTGATGCCAACAGAGCTCGTGCATGGACGTATCCCGGTGGGTGCGGATCGCATGGCGCATGGCGCGGGCTGCCGAAAGCAATTCCGCATGCGTCATGGTATTCAGATCGGCATCCGCATCGGCCGTCATCTGACGATCTCCGCCGTCTCGGCAACGGCATGAAACAGCACGTCCGCACCGGCGGTCGCCCATTCCTTGGAAATCTCCTCCGCCTCGTTGTGCGACAAGCCGCCGACGCAGGGGCACATGATCATCGTCGTCGGCGCCACCTTGGCAGCCCAGCAGGCGTCGTGGCCGGCGCCGGAGATGAGGTTCATGTGGCTGTAGCCGAGCCTTTCGGCGGCGCCGCGCACGGCAGTGACGAGCTTTTGATCGAAGGTCACCGGTTCGAAATGGCCGATCGCCTCGATCGAACAGCCGACGCCCAGTGAATCGGCGATCTTCGGCGCTTCGGCCTCGATCCTGGCGCGCATGCGGTCGAGTTTTTCCTTGTCAGGCGAGCGGATGTCGACGGTAAAGATCACCTTGCCGGGCAGCACGTTGCGGGAGTTCGGGGAGAAGAGCACCTGGCCGACGCCGCCGACGGCGCCCGGCTGCTCGCTCATGGCGACCCCTTGGACCATCTCGAAGATGCGCGCCATCGCAAGCCCGGCATTGACGCGCATGTTCATCGGCGTCGAGCCCGTATGGGCTTCCCTGCCGGTCAGCGTGAATTCGAGCCACCAGAGGCCCTGACAGTGGGTGACGACGCCGATCTGCTTCTCCTCAGCTTCGAGGATCGGACCCTGCTCGATGTGATATTCGAAATAGGCGTGCATCTTGCGGGCGCCGACTTCTTCGTCGCCGAGCCAGCCAATGCGCTTCAGCTCGTCGCCGAACGTCTTGCCCTCGGAATCCTTGCGGCCATAGGCATAGTCCAGCGTGTGAACGCCGGCGAAAACGCCGGAGGCGAGCATGGCCGGGGCGAAACGGGCGCCTTCCTCATTGGTCCAGTTGGTGACGACGATCGGGTGCTTCGTCCTGATGCCGAGGTCGTTCATCGTACGGACGACTTCGAGCGCACCAAGCACGCCGAGCACGCCATCATATTTGCCGCCGGTTGGCTGGGTGTCGAGATGCGAGCCGACATAAACAGGGAGCGCATCCGGATCGGTGCCAGGACGGGTTGCAAACATCGTGCCCATCTTGTCGACGCCGACGGTCAGGCCCGCGGCTTCGCACCATGTGCGAAAGAGGCTGCGGCCTTCGGCATCGGAGTCCGTCAGTGTCTGGCGATTATTGCCGCCGGCAATCCCGGGGCCGATCTTTGCCATGTCCATGAGACTGTCCCAGAGACGGTCTCCGTTGACGCGCATATTCTCGCCTGGTGCTGCCACCATGTCTGAAATCCTCACCTGTTTTTTCACGGTCATGCAAAGAACATGCGCCGTCTGTTCCCATCGTCAATTACCGGCGCGCTTGTTTGTTTTGTTACGCCGGAAAATCGCCAGTTGCCTTTGTTTTGCATCTGACAGATAATTTGACCGATTGGTAAACATTACAGCTTCCCGCGCCGGGCTCAAGACGAAAATCAGGAAAAATTCAGACAAAATTGCAGGGAGTTGCTCAAAAGGACGGCAGAAGGAACCGTTCGACTGAAGCAATTGAATTTCAAGGGGAAACGAGAGCCAGATGGCAATTCCGAGAGCAGCGAAGACACAGCGGCGCACGCGGATCCAGGAGGAGAAGGAAGAGCAGATTCTGGAAGCTGCGCTCGATGTGTTTTCCGCCAGGGGTTTTCGCGGCTCGACGATCGACCAGATCGCAGAGGTGGCCGGCATGTCGAAGCCGAACCTGCTCTATTACTTCCGTACCAAGGAGGCGATGCACCGGGCGCTGATCGACCGTGTGCTCTATACTTGGCTTGAGCCGCTTCGCGCCTTCAATGCCGAGGGCAATCCGGAGACCGAAATCCGCAGCTATATTCGCCGCAAACTGGAATTGGCGCGCGACTTTCCTCGCGAAAGCCGGCTGTTTGCAAACGAGGTGCTGCAGGGCGCGCCGCATATCGAAGACGAGCTGAAGGGCCCGCTGAAGCAACTCGTCGATGAGAAGGCCGAGGTCATCCGCGCCTGGGCGAAGGCCGGCAAGATCGCCAAATGCGATCCCTACCATCTGATCTTTTCGATCTGGTCGACAACGCAGCATTATGCCGACTTCGACGTCCAGGTGCGCGCCGTGCTCGGACAGGAGCATGCCGGGGCAGGGCGCTTCGAGGATGCGGCGCGCTTCCTCGAGCAGCTCTTCATCGGCGGGCTGATGGTTCGCCCGACCTGACCGCCCTCTTCCGTGGTGGTGCCTCACCCGGTCAGGCGGGAAATGGCTTGAAGCGCCCCCCCGATCCTCCCCGCGACATGGCGGTGGGCCGCGGAAAACGGCAGCGATCGTCCGCGCCTCAGGTCGGGCCACGCCTGGGAGCCCTTGTGGAAGGTGAGGGCGTGGCTGTCGGCGTCGTGTTCTGCTGGCCCTGGCGAACCGCCAGCCCAATGCACCGTTCGCAGCATTTCCTGGCGGAAGAATACGATATAATCGCGCGGTGGCTGCGAGGTGGAAATGCCCATCAGTCCGGCGACGTCGCCATTCAATTCCGCCTCGGGCCAGAGTTCGGCAACACGATCGGTCGCGAACACATGGCCGGATACCTTGCGGTTCAGCGTATCAATGAGCGCAGAGAATTGCTGCTGAGAGGGAGCGAGCCCTGAAAGCGCCGTGCGGCCATCGATCCAGACGCCGATGCCGTCTGCTGGAACAGCGCCCGCAAGCACTTCGGCCAACAAGGCCGGATCATCGGGCAGGCCGATATTGTCCGCAACCGCGGCCAACAGCCGCTCCACGACCTTTCGCGCCCCGGTTTCGAATTCCAGCGCTAGCCGGCACTCCCGGGTTTGGAGCCGCGAGGCGAACATCTGGGCGAAGAGTTCCGCCGTCAAGCGCCGTTCGACGGGGAGCAGGCGGGCAGCATAATGATGGCAGGCAAACAGGCCCCAGAGCCTGCCGTCCACGACAATCGGAACCGAAAACGAGGCGCCGACGCCCAAGTCCTTCAGATGGTCGATATGGGCCGACGGCGCCACACGCAGGAGCGACAGCGAGAGATCGATTGCCCGGCCGTGCGCGTCGAGTTCCGGGACGACGGGAACCGGCGCTGCATCGACATCGGCGGTGATGCGGAAGAGATTGCGGGCATAGAAGGCGCGCTCCTCGGCCGCAATGTCGGTGGCCGGAAAGTGAAGGCCAAGCAAGGATCCTATGCCGGATCTTGCGGCTTCCGCCACGATTTCGCCGGACCCTTCGTCATCGAAGCGGTAGACCATCACGCGGTCGAAGCCGGTAATGCCGCGCGCTTGCCGGGCGCTCTCGCGGAAAAAGGCTTCCAGGGTCTGCGCTTGATCGATGCGCGCCATCATGGCGGCCATCGACAGCGTCGAGCCGCCTTGGCCCTCGCGCTGAGACGGTTCGGCCTCGATGACGATCCCACCCTCGATGCAGTGCAGAGCCACGTCGAAAATGGGGCCGCCCTCCGCAAAGGCGATGCCGGATAGCCGCTCGATCATGACCGGACCTCGGATGACGGTCAGCCGGTTGCGGATCGAGTGCAGCGTCCTGGACATGATGATGCCGGAAAGGGGCTGCCGAAGCACCTGTTCGCAACCTACGCCCAGAAACTGTTCGAGATTGGCCGACGCGCGAACGATTCTCCAGTCGGCGGAAACCGTAAGCAGGAAACCGAAGGGCTGGATGGCGGCGCGCTGAAGGTGAGCTCCCCGGTCGCAATTCGTCAGGTCCGCACCGTTGCAGGCTTTGCTCACGAGACAGGAGACTCCGGTTCCGTTTCAGTTACCCCATTTCGGCGTAACAAGGAAAGGGATATACGGCGGAAATGCACTATTTCCAGTGAATACACCAAAAAATTCAGTGGGTTCCGAGACTTTCTTAGCTAACTCATGAGAGCCGGGAGCTTTGCGGCCAAGGTGTCGATCACGAGCCGAACCTTCGGCTGCATTGCAGGCGACTTTACCCAGACGACATTGGCGTCAAAGGCAACAGCTGCAATATCGGTCAAGACCCGGCGAAGCTCGCCGGATGCAACGCGGTCCCGCACGAGCCAGCACGGTAGCCAGGCAAGGCCGACGCCTTGTGCCGCAGCATCGGCGATGGTGGCAAGATCGTCGAGCCGCAGCCGCGATCGCGGCAATACCTGCCGGAAGGGTTCGGCGTTTGTCGGGAATATCCAGGTGCGGTTTCGATCCTGCCTCCCATAGACGATGCCGTCATGGGTTTCGAGATCTTCGAGCTTGGCTGGAATGCCGCGGCGTTCGAGATAGCCCGGAGAGGCGCAAACCGTCATGCGCTGCTGGGCGATGACGCGCACCATCAGGCCGGGATAGTCCCCGAGAGGGCCGTTGCGCACCGCAATATCGAAGCCGTCGTCGACCAGATCTACGATCCGGTCGTTGAAGGAAAGATCAAGTTCGAGATGCGGATGTTCGTCAAGAAGCTTGATGAGTATCGGCGCCACACACTGACGGCCGAAAAGAACCGGCATTGTGACCCGCAGACGCCCGCGCACCTCCCGCTTGCCGCTTTCGAGAAGCGCTTCGCCACGCGTGATCTCCTCGACGGCGCGCAGGCAGTGCTCGTAAAAGAACTGGCCTTCCTCCGTCAGGCTCTGCGCTCTGGTCGTGCGGTGAAACAGGCGCACACCCAGCCTCTGTTCCAGCCGTGCAATCGTCTTTCCGACGGCTGAGCGCGTCAAATGAAGGCGCTCGGCGGCTGCGGAAAAGCCGCCTGCTTCCGCGACCTCGACAAACACCGATATGCCTTTGAGCTGTTCCATATTGTATCCTTCAGGGAAACATTTTGTGGAATTAATAACGCAACTGTCGATCAAATTTCAACGATATGCTTCGGCTCCGTCAACCGAATGGAGTGAGAAGAATGTTGGCAAAGCAATGGTCGATCGACAATATCGGACCGATGAATCTGATGGTGCGTGAGGCGGCGGTCGAAGAGGCGACCGGCAACGAGGTGCTGGTCCGTGCCGAGGCCGTATCGCTGAACTATCGCGACAAGCTGGTGCTGGAGACCGGCATGGGTCTGCCGCTGCAGTTTCCGTTCGTTCCGGCATCGGACCTTGCCGGCGTGGTCGAAGCTGTCGGCCCCGGCGTCACGCGCTTCAAGCCGGGCGACCGCGTCATCACGACCTTTCTTCCCGGGCGCATCAACGGGCCAGGCCTCGGCGATGCCCGCCACCCGCCCTACAAGACGCTCGGCGGATATTATCCGGGTGTGCTTTCCGAGTATGTGACCTTTTGCGAGGACTGGTTCGTTCACGCGCCCAAGACGCTCGATGCCGGTGAAGCGAGCACGCTACCGTGCGCAGGTCTGACGGCGTGGTTCGCGCTCATCGAACTCGGCAGGCTGAAGGCGGGCGACAAGGTGGTCATTCAGGGAACCGGAGGGGTGGCGCTCTTCGGTCTTCAACTTGCCAAGATGCATGGTGCCGAGGTCATCATCACCTCGGCAAATGCCGAGAAGCTCGAGCGCGCCCGCGCTCTCGGCGCCGATCATGGGATCGGCAGGGAGAATTGGGCCGAACGCGTCCTCGAACTGACGGAGGATTACGGCGCCGACCATATCTTCGAAATCGCAGCCGGCGTCAATTTCGGCGAGTCACTAAAGGCTGTGGCGGTCAACGGCCGGATTTCGGTGATCGGTGTCATGGATGGCTGCGATCTGTCCGCGCCGGTGCAATCGCTTCTATTGAAGTCGCCGACGGTACAGGGCCTCAGCGTGGGACACCGCCGGGCGCTGGAGGACCTGGTCCGCGCCGTCGACCGCACCGGCCTGAAGCCGGTGGTCGACAAGCGCTTCAGCTTCGACGAACTGCCAAAGGCGCTTGAGCACCTTAATCGCGGCCCCTTCGGAAAGATCGTCATCGAGTTTTGAGCCGGGTTGGCCACTCCCGTCAGAGCATTCTGGCGGGAGCCCCGGCTACAGCCACTTCGCCCGGCGGAACAAGGCGAAGAGCGTTACGCACAAGGTTGCGATCACGCCCAACACCACGAAATAGCCGTACTGGAATTTCAGTTCCGGCATATCGTTGAAATTCATCCCGTAGATACCAGCGATCGCTGTCGGAACAGCAAGGATGGCTGCCCAGGCGGCGAGCTTGCGGGCAATCGCTGTCTGTTCGGTCTGGCCGATCATCACGCTGGCTTCGAAGGCGAAGGCGAGGACTTCACGCAGCGCGTCGATATCCTCCTGGACGCGGCGCACATGGTCTGTGACGTCGCGAAACAGCGATTGAAGCGTCGAGTCCATACCCGGAAGGTCGATATGCTCATAGCGGCGACAGACGTCCACAAGCGGCACGACGGCATTGCGCAGCCGCAGCAGCTTGCGCCGCAGCATGTAGAGGCGCTCGATATCAACCTTTGTAAGCTGTTCGCGCAGCATCAGATCTTCGAGCGTCTCGACTTCCTCCTGCACCACTTCGATCACCGGCATGTAGTTGTCGACGATGAAATCGAGGATGGAATAGAGGATGTAGTTCTCCCCATGGGCGAGCGCGGCCGGCGTCGCCTCGCACCGCTGCCGCACCGCCAGGTAAGAGGACGATGCGCCATGGCGCACGGAAACGACATAGCCTCGACCGACGAAAAGATGGGTTTCGCCAAAGACGATTTCGCCGTCCTTCATGTGGGCGGTACGGGCAACGATGAACATGGCGTCGCCATAAATCTCCAGCTTCGGGCGCTGATGCGGCTGGGCAGCATCCTCGATCGCCAGTGGATGGAGATTGAATTCGGCCTGTACCTGGTGCAGCAGCATCTCGTCCGGCTCGTGCAAGCCGATCCAGACGACTGCATTCTCGTGCGTTCGCCATTCGCCGGCCTCTTCTATCCGGATATCGCGGATGCGCTGTCCTTGCTGGTAAACGGCAGCTGCCACGACCCCCGGACGGGCAGAGGGCGACGATGCGGGCGCAACCGCGCCGGTTTCTGCGCGCGAGGAGGTGCTGTTCAGATCTTTGGTTCGTTCCAAAACCGTCTATTCCTCCCACTGCGGCCCAAACGCAACGAACCATAGCTTCATTTTGCGAAAAACGCATCCGCAATAGCGTTAATGGAGGTCCGTCACTGCGCGGCCATTGGGGCTTCACCGTTCGTAAAGGCGAAGCCCTCGTCAGCCCAGCCGGTCATGCCGCCGATCATGACCTTGGCGGAGAGGCCGAGCCGCGCCAGGCGCAGCGCCGCCTTGTCGGTGCCGTTGCAATGGGGCCCGGCGCAATAGACGACGAAGAGCGTATCGGCCGGCCACTCCGACATACGGTGGGCGGTCATCTTGCCATGCGGCAGGTTGATCGCGCCCGGCACATGCGAGCGGGAAAAGAGTGCCGGGGATCGAACGTCGATAAGGACGAAGTCGGCCTTGCCCGAGGAAATGGAAGCCTGGACGTCCCAGCAGTCCGTTTCGAAAGCGAGCTTGCGGGCGTAGTAGGCGGCGGTTTCCTCGGGGGAGGCGGCGGGTGTTTCGCTGACGGGGCTCGGCATGGTTTTCCTTTCACGGTTCGAGTTGCCGCCAACCATCGCCGATGTTATGGCATGGCGAAATTGGCTTTAATGACGGTTAGCGTAAAGATCATGCCAAATTCGCTCAGACGTCCGCATGTCGTCGTGCTTGCCTATGACGGGCTATGCACTTTCGAATTCGGTATTGCCTACGAAGTCTTCGGTCTTCCGCGTCCTGAAATGGGCGAGGGCTGGTATCATTATTCGGTCTGCGGCGTCGAACCGGGGCCGCTCCGTGCTGCGGGCGGATTGAGCGTTTCGGTCGATCGCGGCCTGGAGGTTCTGGCCGAAGCCGATCTCATCGTCGTGCCGGGCTGGCGGTCGATCGATGCGCCGGTGCCGGAGCCGTTGATCGATGCGCTGCGTCAGGCTCATGAGCGCGATGCCCGTATTATGTCGCTCTGCTCCGGCGTTGCCGTGCTTGCCGCATCCGGTCTTTTGAGCGGCCGGCGTGCGACGACGCATTGGCGCTATGTCGCGTCGCTTGCAGCGCGCTATCCGCAGATCGCCTTCGATGCGAGCGTTCTCTACATGGACGAGGGCAGTATCCTGACTGCCGCGGGCAGTGCGGCCGGTATTGATCTCTGCCTGCACGTCGTGCGCGGTGATTTTGGCGCAGAAGCCGCAAACAGTGTGGCGCGCCGTCTGGTGCTTCCGCCGCATCGCGAAGGCGGGCAGGCGCAATTCATCAGCGCGCCCGTGCTCGAAGAGCGGGAGGGAATGCGGCTAGGGCCGCTGCTCCAATGGATGCGAGAGCGGCTCGACGAGGAGCAGTCGATCAGCCTGCTGGCGCAAAGGGCGGGCATGAGCCTGCGCACCTTTCAGCGCCGCTTCGAAAAGTCCACGGGCCTCAGTGTGGGCGAATGGCTGCTCAAAGAGCGGCTTCGCCACGCCCGCAATCTCCTGGAAAGAGAACTCGCCGCATCGCTTGACGACATCGCCGCCGCCAGCGGCTTCGGCACACTGGCGACGATGCGGCATCATTTCCGCAAGCGGCTCGGGACAAGCCCGAGTGCCTACAGGAAGTCGTTCGCGGTTTAGTTGCGGGCGCCATGTTGCCCTCACCCTTACATGCGCGGAGAGGGTAGGTACCATGCTCAAGGTCGAGAATGCCCAAACGGTGCGGCATGCTTTTTCTCCCCGCCTGCGGGGAGAAGGTGGCGGCAGCCGGATGAGGGCATCGCCGCAGTCTTGCGAGGTCGCGACCGTCTTTTACTCTGCCGCCTGTCTTGCCATCGGATTGTTCGGGTGGGTCGTCCAGTTGGCGTAGTTCGGGTCGACGGGACGGCCCGTGCGCTTGTCAAGCGCGCCGGCGGGCAGGGCTTCCAGGGTGATGCAGTTTTCGACCGGGCAGACGTTGACGCAAAGGTTGCAGCCGACGCATTCGTCTTCCATCACCTCGAAATGGCGCACGCCGTTGACGAACTGCGTGATCGCCTGATGCGAGGTGTCCTCGCAGGCGATGTGACAGCGGCCGCATTTGATGCAGGCGTCTTGGTCGATCTTCGCCTTGGCGACATAGTTGAGGTTCAGATACTGCCAGTCGGAGACGTTCGGAACGGCGCGGCCGGTGATATCGTCGAGCGACCTGTGGCCCTTGGCGTCCATCCAGTCGGAGAGCCCGGTGATCATCTCCTGCACGATCTTGAAGCCATAGGTCATGGCGGCGGTGCAGACCTGCACGTTGCCGGCGCCGAGCGCCAGGAACTCGGCCGCATCGCGCCAGGTGGTCACGCCGCCGATACCGGAGATCGGCAGGCCCAAGGTTTCCGGATCGCGGGCGATCTCAGCCACCATGTTGAGCGCAATCGGCTTCACCGCCGGGCCGCAATAACCGCCATGGCTGCCGCGGCCATCGATCGACGGTTCAGGCGAAAACGTGTCGAGATTGACTGCGGTGATCGAGTTGATCGTATTGATCAGCGAGACGGCGTCCGTACCGCCGGCCTTGGCAGCGCGTGCCGGCTTGCGGATGTCGGTGATGTTCGGCGTCAGCTTGGTGATGACCGGCATGCGCGTGTACTGCTTGCACCAGCGCACGACCATCTCGATATATTCCGGCACCTGCCCGACCGCGGAGCCCATGCCGCGCTCGGACATTCCGTGAGGACAGCCGAAATTGAGTTCGATGCCGTCGGCGCCGGTTTCCTCCACGAGCGGCAGGATCGCCTTCCAGGCATCTTCCTCGCAGGGAACCATGATCGAGGCGATCAGGGCGCGGTCCGGCCAGTTCATCTTCACCTGCTTCATTTCGCGCAGGTTGGTGTAAAGGTCGCGGTCGGTGATGAGCTCAATATTGTTGAGACCCAGGAGGCGGCGGTCGGCGCCCCAGATCGCGCCGTAGCGCGGGCCGTTGACGTTGACGACGGGCGGGCCTTCCTCGCCGAGCGTCTTCCAGACGACGCCGCCCCAGCCCGCTTTGAAGGCGCGCTCGACGTTATAGGCCTTGTCGGTCGGTGGCGCGGAGGCGAGCCAGAACGGGTTGGGCGACTTGATGCCGACGAAATTGTTGCGGAGATCAGCCATTGTTCATTCTCCTCAAGCGACGGCGACGGCTGGCTGCGCACCGGCAGCAAGCGTACGGTTGATGGATTCGGCAGCATCGCGGCCTTGCGCGACGGCAGATACGGTTAGGTCATCGCCGCCGAAGACGCAGTCGCCGCCCGCCCAGACGCCGTCGAGCGAGGTGCGGCCTTCGCCGTCGATGGCGATCCGACCGGATTCCATGCGCAGCGAACCGAGACCGGATGCTTCAAAAGTCTGGCCGATCGCCTTGAAAATCTGATCGGTGGCGATGACGCCGGTTTCGCCGGTCGTGACGAGACGGCCGTCGGCGAGCTTGGTATATTCCACCTCGATCGCGGCGACCTTGCCGTCCTGCGACAGGATGGACTTCGGCGCCAGCCAGTGGCGGATGATGACGCCCTTGGACGTCGCGAGGTCCTGCTCGAACTCCGAGGCGTTCATGTGCTCCTTGCCGCGGCGGTAGCAAATCGTCACTTCTTCGGCGCCAAGCAGTTTGGCCTGAACGGCCGCATCGATGGCGGTCATGCCGCCGCCGAGAACGACGACGCGGCGGCCGACGGCAACGTCCGCCTTGTTCGTGGCTTGACGCAGATCGGCGATGAAATCGACCGCGTCATCGACACCCGGCAGGTTCTCGCCATCGACGCGCAACGCATTGACACCGGCAAGGCCGATTCCGAGGAAGACGGCGTCGTACTGAGACTGCAGATCGGCAAGCGAGAAATCACGGCCAAGCTGCTGGTCGTGGCGGACTTCGATGCCGCCGATCGAAAGCACGTAATCCACTTCTTTCTGGGCAAAGTCGTCGACGGCTTTATAAGTGGCGATGCCATATTCATTCAGGCCGCCGGATTTCGACTTGCTGTCGTAGATGGCGACGTCATGGCCTTTCACCGCAAGACGGTGAGCGGCGGCAAGGCCGGCCGGGCCGGCGCCGACAACGGCGATCTTCTTAACGGTCGAGGCGGCTCGTTCATAAAACTGCCTGCCTGCATGAATGGCCGTATCAGTCGCGTAACGCTGAAGGCGGCCGATCTCCACGGGCTTCTCCTCTGCGATATTGCGCACGCAGGCCTGTTCGCAGAGCTCTTCGGTGGGACAGACGCGGGCGCACATGCCGCCCAGGATGTTCTGGTCGAAGATCGTCTTGGCCGAACCGATCGGGTTGCCGGTTGCGATCTGACGGATGAAGAGCGGGATGTCGATGGAGGTGGGACAGGCCGTCATGCACGGCGCGTCATAGCAGAAATAGCAGCGGTCGGCGGCCACCAGCGCCTCATGCTTGTCAAGGCGCGGATGCAGATCGGAAAAATTAGTTTCATACTCGGCGGTCGAAAGTCGGCCGGAATGAATCCCAGTTTCCAGTCGTTCCATTGAAGTTCCCTCATTATTGGTAAACGGCTAGTGAGGGAAAGCGTAACTCAGGATAAAAAATTTATCAAACGGTAAAATTTTGAAACCGATATTCGCATAAGTGTCTGTTTTTGTTATTTTAGGTCGCAGCGTGGAGGGCGTATGCCCATCATCGACGAACGCAGGGATTCGCCACCTTGCAAAAAAGATTCATAAAAATTCAATTTTTTTCGGATCCGACGGAACCAAAGGCCAACGCGGTCGTTATTGCGGCATCCGGATGATGATCGCATCGACCCAACATGCGCGCCCCCAACCCATCATCCGGATTACTCACGGTCCCCTCCCGATGAGTGAAAACAGCCAGTGCGCCGCCCTCGCACTGGCTGTTTTTTGCTGTGAGCCGGCACTGCGAAATTCAGGGGCGCTTGAGGATTTCGAATTCAGTCTCGGGAATCTGCAGGTAATATTCGATGCGGCC
Organism: Rhizobium sp. SEMIA 4085; assembly: GCF_013004495.1. Classification (NCBI taxonomy): domain Bacteria; kingdom Pseudomonadati; phylum Pseudomonadota; class Alphaproteobacteria; order Hyphomicrobiales; family Rhizobiaceae; genus Rhizobium; species Rhizobium sp. SEMIA 4085. The sequence goes on along the minus strand of NZ_JABEPH010000006.1, from coordinate 2,572 downwards.
AGGAACGAGCCGGAGCTCCGCCTTGCCGCTCATGGATGAGGGAACGACGCGTTCCAGCACGGTCTTGCCGAAGCTGTTTTCACTGAACTCGTGAATCTCCGTCCGGTTCGGCAGGATTTCCACCCACGCGATCTCGATCGCCTTCCTGCCGTTGTGCTTCGCTTCCTTACAGTTCAGGGTGATCGAAGGCGCGCCCCCTGCAATTGCGCCATAGGATGCCGAATTGACGATGAGCTCATGAAGCGCCAATCCGAGATGTACGGCGGCATTAGGTGTCAGATGCGCATTGATGCCGAAGATAGGCATGGAGCCTGCCGTTTCCGGCCAATAGGGTGCGAACTGCTTTTCCGCAAGGTCGAAGAGATAGGCGCCGCGCCAGCTGGAATCGGTAATCAGATCCTGCGAGTTGGAAAGCGATTGAAGACGACCGCGGAACTTTGCAAGGAAGCTGTCGAGCGACAGCGTATTGCGGGCCGTTTGCGTCGCGATGCCCTGAATGATCGCGAGCAGGTTCTTCGAGCGGTGCGACAGTTCGCGCAGCAGCGATTTCAGCACTTTTTCACGGTGTCGCAGCTCGGTGACCTCGGAGATCACAGAAAGAATGCCGAGCGAGCCCTCGTTATTGATGCGCTGCACTTTGAGTTCGTAGGTCCGAACCTCGCCATCGACGTCCATATCGATCTCGGCATTCGTCGCCGTCCCGGTTTCGAGCACCTTGAACTTGAGTGTCCTCAGATAATCGCCGTGTGCCTGGCCGAAGAGGTCGCTGTCGCTGCCGCCGGCGAAAAACAGTTCGGCGAAATGGCGGGGAAGATTTTCGGCGTAGGAAAGTGTCAGCGTGGAATCCTGGAAGAGAATCGAAATTCCGGCGCTGCTTAGCGCCCGCTCCATCATCGCGGACTTGCCCTCCAGCGCGAAAGGCTTGCCGGTTAATGGTTCTGTCGTATTCACCAGGCCGCCTTTCCTTCTATCCTTATTGCGCAGCTGGAAAGAGGTTGCCATTTCAGGAACCCCGCTGGTCATATTATGACCAAGCGTTGGAGAAACCGTTAAAGCTGTTGCCGGAGCGGCCCAGCTAGCTGGGAACGCCTCGCTATTGGCTTTGTTCCGTCGCTTTGACGGTTCAGCTTCATGCCGCAACCTTGGTGGATTCATTGAAGAATAGCGCCTGGCTGATCAAAGCCTTGACCATGTCTGGATTGAAGGGCTTGGTGACCAGGAACGTCGGTTCCGGCCGCTCACCTGTCAAAAGGCGCTCTGGAAAAGCGGTGATGAAAATCACCGGCACGCTCGATGTCTTCAGGATGTCGTTCACGGCGTCGATGCCGGAACTGCCGTCGGCAAGCTGAATATCCGCAAGGACCATCTTCGGCTTGGTCTTGTTGTAAAGAGCCACGGCCTCGGAATGCGTCCGGGCGATTCCGGTCACCTTGTGGCCCAGGCTTTCGACCATCTGCTCGATATCCATTGCGATCAGCGGTTCGTCTTCGATGATCATGATATCGGTTGCCACCTGGCGCGAGATCTCCTGCGAGGCCTTGTCGAGCAGGCTCATCACTTCCTGGTCGTCGCTCTCGAGGATGTCGGCGATTTCGCCGACGCGGAAATTCTCGACCGACGCGAGGATGAAGGCCTGGCGGGCAAGCGGCGAGACCTTGCCGAGGTTTACGGTCGCACGCTGCTCCCAGGCGTAGGGCGACGCCGGTTCGGGAATCTGGATGGCAGTGGAACCAAACAGTTTCGTGAACAGTTTGTAGAGTGCGACGCGGTCGTTCTCGGTATCCGGGAAAATGGATATGTCGGCGATGATCGCTTCCAAAACTGCGGCAACGTAAGCATCACCCGAAGTCTGGGTGCCTGTAAGCGCGCGGGAATAGCGACGCAAATAAGGAAGATGCGGCGCAATTCGAGTAGAAAGTGTCATTAAAAACTCCCGTCCGTAGGCCATAACTGGCTCTAATGTAGTGGAAACGTCGCGCTATTAAAAAAGTTCCAGTATATGCGGGAACTTTTTTCACAGCCTTGCATTATGGTGGCGACGAATGAAGGGCGTACCGCGATTTTGAGCCTCGATAAACGGCAAGTATCTGAGCACCATCCACCTCGAGCGGCGGAGGGTGCTGTTGGCATATCAAGCCGCAGCGCAAACGTATCGTCCATTCAGACAAAGACAACGGCGAGAAGCGACGAGTTTATGAAAAAGCAGCAGAACGAAGAAAAGAATCAGCGGCGGCTGGAAATGCGCGCAAGCGATATCCTCGATCCAAACAACCAGATCGGCGTCAAACTGCGGTCCCTTTATGCAGCCGCACAGGACGAGGCGATCCCCGATCGTTTTCTCGATCTGCTCGAAAAGCTGGACCAGGCTGAGATGATGGCTTCGGCCAAACTGGCCGAGTAAGGGCGCGCTGATGGATAAGGCTAAACCAAGCTTCAAACGCGAACTGCTGGCGGCGTTGCCGAGTCTGCGTGCATTCGCGATTTCGCTGATCGGCCGGCACGCGGTCTCTTATAACCATCTCCGGGCCCACGGGACTCCTGGGGCTCTCGTGTGCGGCATTCCGGTTGGAAA
>NZ_JABEPH010000086.1:0-18504 GCF_013004495.1 Rhizobium sp. SEMIA 4085 | reverse complement strand
GAGCCATAGGGGAAGGACGGATAAAGGTGCTGGCCGCCGGGGGTGATCCCGCGCTTCATGGCATTGCCGAATTCGGCGAGCGTCCAGGAACCGATGCCCGCCTTCTCGTCCGGCGAGATATTCGGAACATGGAAAGTGCCGAAGGGGCTCTTCAGCGCAAGACCGCCGGATAGCGTGAGTTTGGCATCGCCTTCGGAACCGGGAGCGGCATGACAGCCGACGCAGCCGCCCGCCCAGAACACCGTTTCGCCGTTCTTCACATCCGGCGTGCCGAGATTGGCCCAATGGCTTTCCGGCAGCGGGTTCGGCGCGGTGACAACATAAAAGGCCGCACCGCCGAGGGCGACAATGCCGACAAGACAAAGCACAAACCGGATGAACCTGCGGACCATGCCGAACCCTTTTTAGCGATTGCAACGGTCTAAGATAAACCGGTCCACACCTACGGCAAGGCAGGTGCGGACCGATGGATTCGGATGGGGACGGCTAGCGTTTAATCCGTCTTTATGCGGTAATTCTCATGACAGCCGCCGCAATTGGCACCGAGCGTCTTCAACGCACCGCCGACACCGGCAGCGTCGGCCGGAAGCTGCGCGAGGATCTTCTCGGCGTCGCTACTCAGCTTTGCGGCGCGCGCCTTGAAGTCATCCATGTTTTCCCAGATCTTCGGGCTCGCCGCTTTGTCGCCGGTCTCCGTGCCCGGCTTGAACTGGTCGGGGAAGACCTTGGCGGTTTCAGAGATCGTCGTCAGCGCTGCCTTCACCACCTCTGCATCATAGGGCTTTTCGCCCTTGGCGATTGCCGTCATGGCGCCAGCCGAGCCGCCGACCTTCTTCATCAGCGCTTCGCGCGCTTCATGCGTGCCCTGCTGCTGCGCGAAGACCGCCGTCACCCCCATGCCGGCAACGAGCACAGCCGCCGCAATTGTTCTGAAATTCATATGTCCGCTCCTCTCGATACCGAGGTCTCTCCGAACCCGGCGCCTGATATTCGCGGCCGCATGATGGCAAATTTATACGAGGCGCGAAGTAACAAGTGGGTGATACGAAAAGGACTTCAAAATGGTAATTCACCCGCAATCCTCATCCCTGTGCCTGTCGCAGGGTTCCAGCAGCACCATGTCGATGGCGCCGGAGACTCGTTTTAAGAAGGAGAGGTCATTCACGGCGCGTCCGCGCCGTGAATGGTTTTCCGTAACAGGCACAGGAATAAGATGGGCTCGGTCAAGTCTCGCTACCTATCTGCTCGTCGCACTCATGCGACCGCCTTCCAGCCATGCCAGGCAGTCAGCAGCGAGACGGCGATCAGCAGTGCTCCGGCGGCGCGGCCGACGATGATGGTAGCGCCGGGATTGGAGATCAAAAGCGTTCGACTTCGCGAGGCGGTGAGCGCCACTGCGCCGTAGATCGCGAATTGCGTCGCAAGCGTCATGGCGCCCATGATCAGGCCCTGCAACCAGATCGGCCCGTAGACGGGTTTGAGGAACTGCGGATAGACGGCGAGCATGAAGAGGTAGGCCTTCGGATTGATGAGGCAGGTGATCGCGCCCTGCCGGAAGGCGCGCCAGCCGGAGCGCAGGCTCCCCTCGCCGACCGTATCCACGGTGATCGAGCTGCGGATCAGCGTGAAGCCGATCCAGATCATGTAGGCAGCGCCGAAGAAAAGCAGCGGGTTGAAGAGCCAGGGAATGAGGCTCGCGAGGATGCCAACGCCAATTGCGCCGTAGAGCGAATGCACCGCGCCGCCCGCCATGATGCCTGCCGTTGCCGCCATACCACGGCTTCTGCCGCCGGAAAGGGAATTGGCGAGCACGAAGAGCATGTCCATGCCCGGCACGATGATGATGCCGAATAGAAGGGTGAAGTAGAGCCAGAGGTTTTCCGTGTAGGTCATGTCAGTTGTCTGCCTTCGAGCCGGCGGCCATTTTGGCGGAGCGCCTTGGATTTCAATTCGATAGGCAGTGCTATACCAAAGCCCAACTGACAGTGTATTGTCAGGAGCCTTGGAGGAAACCGGCAAAATGCGCAAGGCATCACGCCTTTTTGAGATCATCCAGATCCTGCGGTTGGCAAAGAAACCGGTGACGGCGCAGGCGATGGCGGACGCGTTGGAGGTGACGGTGCGCTCCATCTATCGCGATATCGCCGCACTGCAGGCGATGCACGTGCCGATCGAGGGCGGGCGCGGCATCGGCTATATCATGCGCCCCGGTTTCGACCTGCCGCCGCTGATGTTTTCTATCGAGGAATTGGAGGCGATCGTGTTGTCGCTGGCGCTTTTGGAGCGCACCGGCGACGCGGAGCTGAAGCAGGCGGCAAAGCGGGTGAACCAGAAGATCGCAGGCGCGGTGCCGGTACCGCTGCGACAGGCGATGGAGAACAAGGCGCTCTTTGCCTGGGGCACGGTCGCCCAGCCGCCTGCCGGCTTTGATCTCGGCATGGTGCGCCGGGCGATCCGCGACGAGCAGAAGCTGGCGCTTAACTACCGCGACGAACTGGGACGCGCCACCGAGCGCACCATCCGCCCGATCGCGCTAATCTACTATTCACACTACGCCAATATCGTCGGCTGGTGCGAACTGCGCCAGGCCATCCGCAATTTCCGCAGCGACCGCGTCGAGCATTGCGAAGCGGCCGGCGCCTTCTTCCGGGGGGAAGGCGACAGGTTGCGCGAAGAATGGATGAACGGCTGGGCGGAAAGACCGCTTACCGTCTCGTCCTAACGCTGAGACATCGCAGGGGCCCGCCCGGCGATGTCTCAGACGGCGACGGCGATGACGAGCAGGATCAGGCTGACCAGGCCGAAGACGGCGCGCACAAGGTGGGAGCGCTCCCAGCGGTCGCGCAGGACGGTCCACTCCGGCGCTTCGGCGTCCCCATGAGACCTGAAGCTGAAAAAGCGTTTCCCGGCTCCTTCCGGCTGATTTTCCTTAAGCCAGAAATTGTTTACCGGATGCGTCACCATCCAATAGATCGCATGCATGGTGAGCAGCGCCACGAAAGCGCCGGCGGTCAGCCAGTAGGTGCCGCTGAAGGGCGGCGTCAGCACGACCAGCGCCAGGATCATGATCAGGCCGAGCGGCTCGGCGACGCCGCCGAAGGTAAAGCCGGGATAATAGATGGGCTGCACGGCAAGGTACTGCTCCTTCGACAGCCGCATCTTGCCCGGCAGCTCGAGCGCGTGGGCAAGGGCCAGTGCCATTGCGACGGCGACGATGAGAACAGTCAGTATTTCAAGAGCCTGGAACATCGTGTGGCCTCCTGAAGGGTCTCATGCCTAACTTTTCAGGAGAGGCATCGGTTCCATCCGGCGGATAACGATGGCGGCTCTAAAGCGCCAGCGTGCGGCTTTCCTCGCGGCCGAAACCGCGGATTTCGAGGCGGCCTTCGAAGACCTCGACGATGGCGAAGGTATTTTCCGTTTCGGTGTCGACCATGCCCTTGAAATTGACGAAGTGGCAGCCGCCGGTCTTGCCGTAGTTGCCGACGTGGTTGTGGCCGCAGAAATAGGCAACGGCGTTGTCATGGCCGGAGATGAGATCGATGATGCGTTCCCGGTCCCACATGTCGTGCTCGTTCGGCGGATAGACGGGATAGTGGTTCATCACGATCACACGCTCGCGGGCGGCTCCTGCCGCATCCAGTTGGGCCGCAAGCCATGCGAACTGCTCGTCGCTCAGTGATGCATTCCAGCGATGGGCGTTGATCGCGCCCGTTGCCGCCAGCGCCGCCAGACGCTCGGCTGCGAGTTCGCGGTATGGATGCCCTTCCGGCGGCGCGGACGTGCTGACTTCGTTGCCGTTCAAAACGACGAAACGCCAGCCACGGCACGAGAAGGCGTAATAGGGCGACGGCAGACCGACGCGCGCGGAAACAGAGGCAAGATGCTGCGCCGGAACCGCGAAATCGTGATTGCCGAGCAGGAAGAGGTTCTCGTGGCGGAGCTTTTCGTAGACCGGCAGGATATCGTCGAAGCTCTCCCAAATCCCGTCGATGACATCGCCGAGCGTCATCACGAAGCTCAGCTCCTCGCCGTTGAAAACCTCGATCGCTTCGGCGAGCTTCGCGAGGCTGTTGGTATAATAGCGGTCCATCGCGGCATTCGGCGCGATCGCTGCATATTGCGGGTCGGCAATGATGCCGAAGCGGAAAAGGAGAGTGTCCGAGAAAGGCATGGCGGTTGCTTTAGGAGCGTCGGATGAGAAGGCCGTGACAGGGCCGTGATAGGGAGCGGAAACGAAAGCACCCGGCGTTTCAAGGCGCCGGGTGCTGGATTTCAACGCGAAGGACCGCTTACTTCGTGGCGGCTTCGTAGCGCTCCAGGACGTAGTCCCAGTTGATCAGGCTGTCGATGAAGGCTTCCAGGTACTTCGGGCGGGCATTGCGGTAGTCGATGTAGTAGGAATGCTCCCAGACATCGACGCCGAGGATCGGGGAAGCGCCGTGCACGAGCGGGTTTTCACCGTTCGGCGTCTTGGAGATTTCGAGCTTGCCGTTCTTGACCGATACCCAGGCCCAGCCCGAGCCGAACTGCGTGGCGCCGGCATTGGCGAAATCGGCCTTGAACTTGTCATAGCCGCCCAGGTCGGAGTTGAACGCCGCTTCCAGCTTGCCCGGCAGCTTGTTGCCGCCGCCGCCCTTCTTCATCCACTTCCAGAAATGGACGTGGTTGTAGTGCTGGGCCGCGTTGTTGAAGAGGCCGGCATTGGTGCCGAAGGACGTCTTCACGACCTCTTCGAGCGAGAGATCGGCCAGGCCTGCTTCAGCCGCCAGCTTGTTGCCGTTGTCGACGTAAGCCTTGTGGTGCTTGTCGTGGTGGAACTCCAGCGTCTCCTTCGACATGAAAGGTGCGAGAGCTTCGTAGTCGTACGGGAGTGCGGGCAATTCGAAAGCCATTGTAGATCTCCTCTTGGCAAAAGATTGCGGGATCGGCAGGTGAGGCGGAACATAGGAGCGGAAACGTAGGGAGGCAACGGTGGAAACATCAAAAATCGGCCGCCTGCGAGGAAAATTTGCCTCGCCTACAGCCCTGGCTTCGGTGGCAAAAATCGCCCATCATCGGCATATAGCCGCGCTTGCGGCAGACACCGCGCCCAAGGAAACCACGATGCAGAGGAATAATATCCGCCTTTCCGCAACGATCCTCTTTTTGATGACGGCAGCTCGTGCACTCGCCTCCTCCGACGAGGCATGGAAGGAATTTGCCGCGGATGTGGAGGCCAAGTGCAGGAAGCGGCGGCCGCATCCATCGCGGATGCAAGGGCGGTCGTCGATCCCATCGGCAGCGCGCATTATGGGCTGGCGCTGGTCACCGGCAGACCGAAAGGCGCCAACGGCTTCGTCACCCATATCTGTGTCTACGACAAGCAATCGAAAGGCGCGGAAATCGGCAGCGAACTGGACACGCAGACGCTCAACCTGCTGCCGGAAGAGTAAGGTGCGGGCCGGCCGGGGCATACCTCCTGCGGCGTAGCCGATCCGCTGCTTTTGCGGGCCTTGTTTTCGCCGGGATTTTAATGGTTTCTTAAGAGGATACCACCGGGAGGAAACCCATGGCGCTCGGCGCATCCCATCGCCTGCAGGACGGCATCGACGCCGTCGAAACAATGACGCGTTTCGCGCTCGCCGTTCTGGCGCTCGCGTCGGGCGTCTACACCTATCTCGGCGTGCGCAGCATCCTCGACGGCGCGGCAACGGCCGTGTTCTTCGCCGCCCTCATCTATTCCAGCGCGGTCTCGGTGGCGATCTATGCCTTCTGGACCTATATGGCGCGCTTCTATCCGCATGTGACGGGTGCGGCAGGACGCGGCGCGATGCTCGGCGTCATGGCGCTCGGTTGCGCGATGATCATCGCCATGTCGAGCTGGTTGAATGCGGCTGCCCTTGCAGGATCGGCCGCACTCGAACAGCATCTTGCCGAGACGCTGGAGGATTACACCGCCGACCTCGACAAGGCGCATCAGAACGCGCTTGCGGCCCAGAGCCTGCTGCCGGACATCCAGCGCACGCAGGAGCGCTTCGAGCGGCTGGCCGACCAGGAGCGGGAAACCGGCGCGCTGACGGGCACGACGGGCGCAGGCAGCGTCGTGCAGCTTCTTTCGCAGATGGCCTCGCAGCTGACGGAGCTCGAAAACGGCATCAATGCCTCGCGCGACCGGGTCACCTCGCTCTTCGACGAGGGCCGCAAGCATCTGGAAACGATGCGTACGCTGGTTTCGGCCCCCGGCGCGATCGATCCGCGCGCCGACCAATTCGCCGCCGAAGTCGTCGGGCTTTCCGGCGTCATTACCTCGCTGGAGCAGACCTCCATCGCCCCTTCGGTGAAGCGTGCGGCCGAAGACCTTTCGCTCGGTTTCATCGCCCCCGTCGCTGACGGCCGCGAGGCCGATCTCGCCAACCGGCAGGATCAGGTCATGGAGACGATCCGATCCTCGGTTGCGGCACAATCCAAGGTGCTGTCGCAGGCGGCCGACCAGATCCTTTCGCGCGAACCGGTCGCCGAGCGGCGGTTCGTGCCCCTCTCCTCTGCCGAAGCCGTATTGCGCTATGCTTCCGACTTCATCCCGAGCTGGGCCGGCGCAATCTCGATCGATATCCTGCCGGCGGTGCTGATCTTCATGCTGTCGATTGTCCACTCGACGCTGCGGCGCCAGGACCAGCGCCTGCCATTTGCCGAGCGGATCACCGCGGCGGAGCTTCTGCAGGCACTGGAGGTGCAGCGGGCCGTCCAGCAGCGTGGCCTCGATCTCGAAGCCGCGCTCACTGAGGCAGAGAAAACGGAAACGCCGGACCAATCGAACATTGCGAGCTTCGATCTCTCTGGCAAGGGACCGAGGAAGGGACCGCCTGTATGAGGCTGGAAACGGCAGGGCAGCGGCTGAAGGATTATGTGCTTTCCACAGAGGACGGCACGCTGGTACGGCACGCCTTCCACGCGCTGTTGGCCGCTTCGATCGTGCTTGCGGTCATCGACTGGCGCGAGATCAGCGCCGCCAACGCCAAGCTGCCGGGCTTCGATCCGGCACAGCCGGAGACCATGCCGGTGCTGCCGCCGGCGCTGACGGAGGGTGGACCGCAGGCGCCACCTTCCGAGATCACGACCAGCATCGAGCTGCTCAAGCAGCCGATCCGTTTCGAGCTACAGCCGGGCGGTGTACTTCTGGCGCAGGGGGCAATCGAGCTCGGCGCTGCCGCCCGCTTCGAACAAGAGATTGCGGCGCGCGGCGAATATGTGAAGACCGTTTCTTTGGATTCGCCGGGCGGCGCCGTCGGCGATGCGCTGGCGATGTCGAAGCTCATTCGCGAACGGAAGATCGGCACCAGGGTGGCAAGCGGCGCGCTCTGCGCTTCCTCCTGCCCGATCATCATGGCCGGCGGCGTGACCCGCGAGGCCGAGGATGGCGCCGTCATCGGCGTACATCAGGTCTTCAACGGCTCGAAGGAGAAGCTTTCGCCGGAGCGCGCAATGTCGGAGGCGCAGCGCACAACGGCCGGCGTCACCCGCCATCTCGGCGACATGGGCATCAAGCCCGGCCTCTGGCTGCATGCGATGGAGACGCCACCCGACCGGCTCTACTATCTGACGCAGGAGGAAATCGCGAAATTCGCGCTGGCGACGACGCCGGAGAAGGTGGCAACCCGGAAAGCAAAATAAAGCCGGGGCGACATTTCGTCCCGGCTTCGTCAATCTCAGCGTTTACCGATCGCTGCGCCGCTCAAAAGCTGCTGCGCTCGTAGCGGTCATAACGGTCGTAGCGGCCCCAGTCGCGGTCGCGTCGATGGCGCGGACGCTCCCAGCCCCAGCCCCAACGTGGCGACGGGCGATGCCAGTAGCGCGGCGGCGGCGGACGGTGGAAGCGCGGGCGGCATTCGCCCCAGCGGTTCAGGCGCCATCCGGGCCCGCAGGCATAATCGACTTTCGTGATCGCAGACGGGGCGGCGGTATCGGCACGCGCCGGCGCCATCGGCATCGCTTCGGCGGAAACTGCCGAAAGGCCTCCGATAACGAGCGCTGCTGCCAGCGAGATAATCTTCATTGCGAGTCTCCATAAATCCAGCCGAAGCGAGATTTAGCCGTGCGGTCCTGAACCGATAATGAACTGGCCGTTCATCAACGCTCAGGCGCTGAAAGAACACGCGAGGTCTTCGCCGGATGGATTTCCGGCCATTTCGAATTGTTCGGCGCCGGCTGACTGCCGATCGCCGATATCGATACGACGATCGCGGTTACGGCCGAGAAAAGCCCGAGTGCATGGGTCATAGCTTCCGATCCTCAATGGTTGGTTCCCAGCCACCGGGGCGCAAACTGATGCCGGAGGATGAACGAAAGCCTAAGCGGTATGGTTAAGCGCAAAATATTGTAGCAAAATGCCACAACGTTGAATCCATGCGCCAAGGCAACTCATCTCGCGGCGTGAAAGAGAGCCTCTTCCTTCTCGTTTCTGCAGCTATTGCAGCTTTGGTCTGGTGAAATCCTCGGGCATGAACCCGCAATCAACGCGACGGGGATCAATCACGTCGTCAGTTAGCTGCAGCCAATGCTGCCTGCCCTCGTCCCAAGTGCTTTTTCGACTGCGGCAGAAACCTCAAGCGATGCCGCGGCAGCGTCGGCGCATCCTGCCGGCCGGCGAGCTTCCTTTTGGCTTCGAGAATGAAGCAGTTGCGCTTGTAAAGATCGATGCTCTTACGGAAGACCGAGCCCTCTTGGCCGTTTCGCGCATGACCCTTTCGAAGACGTAGACGTTGCTTCGGTGGCCGTGGAGGCGGGATCGCCGTGCAGGCCCAGGACCGCAAAGATCCGTCAGGAAGAGCGGTCTTTACGGGCCGCCTTTTTGGCCCTGCCAGCGTTTGATGAACGCTTCGACCGCTTCAGCCACATACGATTCTTCCATTGCTCCAAAGGCGTTATCGCGCGAAACTTGGCGCCTGAAGCAAGCGATTGCCGGACATTGCGAAAGGAACTTTTCTCGCCTTTTGCGTGTTCCCTTGCGAAGCCGCCAGTTCGGGGAGTTCAATGACGCTTGATTTCTTCTTTTTCGTGCTGGTCGGTTTCTGCGCGCAAATCGTCGATGGCGCGCTCGGCATGGCGTTCGGGGTGCTTTCGACGACGAGCCTGCTGGCGCTTGGCGTGCCGGTCGCAAATGCCAGTGCGATGACACATGTGGCGGAGATTTTCACGACTGCAGCATCAGGCGCATCGCATGTCTATCACCGCAATGTCGACTGGAAACTCGTGGCGCGTCTGGCGCCGGCAGGGATGATCGGCGGGGCGGTCGGAGCCTATATCCTCGCCAATGTCGAAGGCAAGGCGATCGAGCCCTTCGTTTCGGCCTATCTGATCGCCATCGGCCTCGTCATCCTCTTCAAGGCATTCCAGCCGCACTGGCCGCGCGACGTCAAGGACTGGATCGTGCCGCCGGCCGGACTATGCGGCGGCGTGCTCGATGCGATCGGCGGCGGTGGTTGGGGGCCTATCGTCACCAGCACGCTGGTCAGTCGCGGGCACGATCCGAAGAAGGTAATCGGCTCTACCAGCCTTACGGAATTCGCGGTGACGCTCACCATCTCGCTTACCTTCGTTCTGACGCTCGGCTGGTCGGAACTGCGTTCGGCTGTCGGCCTCATCGTTGGCGGCGTGATCGCCGCGCCGCTCGGCGCGATGCTCGTCAAGCGCCTGCCGGTAAGGCCCTTGATGATCGCCGTCTCGCTCGTCATCATCTCGACGTCGGCGATCCGGTTTTTCTAGGGACGAATGGCGCATGATCAACGACACGATGGTCGGCACCTCCGATTTGGCGCAGGCCCTGAGATCTATGGGTCGCTGTTGCGGAAATAAGCCTCGATCAATGCTAGAAAACTACCGAACTTTGCGCTCGGTTGGCGCCTGGCTCGGGCTGACAACGCGACGCTACCATTGAGGCGGTGTTGATTGTCACGGCTATATCTTGCGAGCGCGGATACAACCCGCTCCCGGCACAGGAGAGCTCTGAAGACACACTGCTGCTGAGGGCCGATCAACGCCGCGTTGCCTGTTCTGCAACACGGGCGAGGCTGCCGACTGCCCAGCCCACCTTGACCAAGGCAATGCGGTCAGACAACCTCACGCCCGAAATAGACCTCCACCGACACAAGCTTGCCGTCCTTGAAGCGCAGCGCCTCCATGTTACGGAAGGCGGTGCCGTCAGCTTTTTCGGCGCGGTAGCGCACGACGGCCTCATCGCCGTCGATCGCCAGGAATTCGATCTCGATGCCCCGAACGAACGGCGGTTCCGGCCAGCAGCGGTCGAAATAGGCGTTGCGGTCGATATGATCGTCACGCGGGCTCGAGAAGGTGAAATCCTCGCTCAGCGTGCCGTCGACGATACCCTTACGACCTTCGACATAGGCTTTGTAAAGGCCCCGGACGGTGTCTTCGCGGGTCGCTGCGGTCACTGCCGCTCTCCTTTTGACATCCGGTTTCATATTGCAATCAGTTTATAGCAACAAGTAGGGCAAAACGCAAACTGCCGGACGGTTCAAGCCCGATCCGTCCTTGGCACCGGAGCCGGCGGGGCGTAAGTTTCCGCTTCTTCCAAACCGGTACCCATAGAGATTTCGACATGACAGAGACGCAGATGGACGCGGCAGATGCGGCGGCCGGGTCCGCCTACTGGAAACGAAACCTCGCGATTTCGCTGACCGGGTCCTTCACCACCATCGTGGCAATGACGCTGCTGCTCCCCTTCCTGCCGCTCTATGTCGCGGAACTCGGCGTCAGCGAGCATGCCGCAACCGTGCAGTGGTCGGGCATCGCCTATGGCGCGACCTTCTTTGCCGCCGCGCTCGTCGCGCCGCTCTGGGGCCGGCTCGGCGATATCTACGGGCGAAAGCTGATGCTGGTGCGCGCCAGCCTCGGCATGACGATCGCAATCTCGCTGATGGGCATGGCGGAGAACGTCTGGCAGCTGGTGGCGCTCCGGCTTTTCGTAGGACTTGCAGGCGGCTACGCCTCGGGCTCCATGGTGCTGGTCGCGACGCAGACGCCGAAAGACCGCTCGGCCTGGGCACTCGGCGTGCTGTCGTCGGGCATCATGGCGGGCAATCTCGTCGGACCGCTGATCGGCGGGGCGCTGCCGCCCATCATCGGCATCCGCGGCACGTTCCTGGCGGCAGGCGGCGTCATCTTCCTCGCCTTCCTGGCGACCACCTTCCTGCTCAAGGAGGAGAAGTCCCCCGCCCGCAGACAAGCGGCGAAGGCAAGCGGCGGCTGGCCAGCGATACCGGACAAGGGCCCGGTGGTCGCGATGCTGGCGACCGGCCTACTTCTGATGCTCGCCAACATGTCGATCGAACCGATCATAACCGTCTACGTGGCGCAACTGGTCGAAGATCAGGGACGCGTAACGATGACCGCCGGCATCGTCATGTCGGCGACAGCACTCGGCAGCATCCTTTCGGCGTCGCGCCTCGGCAAGCTCGCCGACAGGATCGGGCATTGGCCGGTGATTGCGGGTGCGCTTGCTGTTGCGGCGCTGCTCCTGATCCCGCAGGCCTTCGTCACCAATTCGTGGCAGCTGATCGCGCTGCGCTTCCTGATGGGAATTGCGCTCGGCGGGCTGTTGCCCTGCACCACCGCCGTCTTCCGCCACAGCGTGCCGGACAGTGCCGCAGGCAGCATACTCGGCTACTCCATCTCGACGCAATACGTCGGTCAGGTCGCTGGCCCCGTGCTCGGCGGCTTCGTGGGCGGGCATATCGGCATGCGAGCGGTCTTTCTCGGCACCTGCGTGCTGCTGTTGGCGGGTGCTGCCTATGCGTGGATGGTGCGGCCGAGGGAGAAAACGAGCTAGCTCCATTGGCTGCTTGTGCGTCGCCTACCGCAAAGCGCGAGGGAGCGCCGCTCATCCGCCCTTCGGGCACCTTCTCCCCTGGGAAGAAGGTGATTTGACGTGGCCTCCCGGCACTTGTCCACGGGCAGGAAGCGCTCCGCGGCGCGACACATCTATGCTAGCATGCGCACATTCGGCTCGCGGTACCAGTAGCGTTTGGCGGCGGCCTCGAAGAAAGCGCCGTCCAATGCGACGACACCTTCGTCGGGTTCGACGCCGGCCTTGTGAAGCAGGGGCAAGGCTTCCGGCGTGTGGCCGATCGCCTTCAGATGCACGAAGGCATTCATCACCCATTGCACGGCGGCACCTTCCTTCAGCAGTATCCCGGTGCCCTCCCCGGACAGGAGAACCGCGACTGCATCGAATATCTGCGACGGGGAACCGGCGAGTTGGCCATCCGCCTTGATCGTGCTGCCGTCCGAAAGCCTCGCCTTCCCGACCTTCGGCGCAACGACGAAAGCCGTGGCATTCGCATCCTCGATCGAGTTCACCAGGGATTGCAGGGCGTGAGCGTCACTGCCGTCGGCGATCAGGATGCCGATCTTGCGGCCCTCGATCGTCTGCTTCATGTTTTTCTGGATCGAGAGTGCCGGCGACGGGGGCATGTCGATCGGCTCGCGGGCGGCCGGGTTCTTCTGCGGGAGATCGATGCCGAGGCCTTCGGCGACCCGTTTGGCAAGCTCCGGATCGACGTTCAGCAGGTTGCCGACCATGCGTGGTGGCACCTGCTTCAGGCCGACCTTGGAAAGCTCGAAGACGAAGGACGAGGCGATATGGGCCTGTTCCGAGTGCGTCTGCGACTTCCAGAACAGCCGCGCCTGGCTGTAGTGGTCGGCAAAGAGCTCGGCGCGGATGCGCAGCTTGTCGCCCTGCTCCTCTTTTCCGGACGCGGCGCTGAATGTCGGGAAGCCGGTGACGGGACATTCGCGCGGCCCGCCTCCCTCGCCATGCACGCCAAGGCTGTTCGGCTCGTAATTGGCTCGACCCGTCGGCACGTTCATCTGCATCTGCCCGTCACGCTGGAAGTTCATGACCGGGCATTTCGGCGCGTTGATCGGCAGCTGGTGGAAGTTAGCGGTGCCGAGGCGCGATTTCTGCGTATCGAGATAGCTAAAGAGGCGTCCCTGCAGCAGCGGGTCATTGGTGAAATCGATGCCGGGCACGATATTGGCGGGGCAATAGGCGACCTGCTCGGTTTCGGCAAAGAAATTGTCCGGGTTGCGGTCCAGCACGAGGCGGCCGACGATTTTCAGCGGCAGCACTTCTTCCGGAATGATTTTGGTGGCATCGAGCACGTCGTAAGGTTGCTTGCTGGCAAAGTCCTCGTCAAAAAGCTGCAGGCCGAGTTCCCATTCCGGGAAGTTTCCGGCTTCGATCGCCTCGTGAAGATCACGGCGATGGAAATCGTTATCGGCCGCCTGCAGCTTCAGCGCCTCGTCCCAGACGGTCGATTGGAGGCCGAGCTTAGGCTTCCAGTGAAACTTCACGAAAGTCGATTTGCCCTCAGCGTCCACGAAGCGGAACGTGTGGACGCCGAAGCCCTGCATCATCCGGAAAGAGCGCGGGATGGCGCGGTCGGACATCGCCCACATCAGCATATGGGTGCTTTCGGGCATCAGGGACGCCCAGTCCCAAAAAGTGTCGTGGGCGCTGGCGGCCTGCGGATAGGCGCGGTCAGCCTCCATCTTCACCGCATGGACGAGATCGGGAAACTTGATGGCATCCTGAATGAAGAAGACCGGGATGTTGTTGCCGACCAGATCCCAATTGCCTTCCTGCGTATAGAACTTGACCGCAAAGCCGCGCACGTCGCGCGGGGTGTCGACCGAACCGGCGCCGCCGGCGACCGTCGAGAAGCGCACGAAGACCGGCGTCTTCTCGCCCTTGCGCTGGAAGAGATCGGCCTTGGTGATGCCGGAAAGGCTTTCCGTCAGCTCGAAATAGCCGTGCGCTGCCGAACCACGGGCATGCACGATCCGCTCCGGAATGCGCTCGTGATCGAAATGGAAGATCTTCTCGCGCAGCACGAAATCCTCGAGCAGCGTCGGGCCGCGCTCACCGGAGCGCAGGCTGTTCTGATTGTCGGAAATGCGGATGCCCTGATTAGTCGTCAGATGATCGAGGCCCTCGTGGGGGCCCTTTTCCGGAATATGCTGATGCGTCTCGCCGCCATTGCCGCGGCTGGTGTCGAACGGGTTGTCGGACATGATTACGTCCCTCATCTTGGGGTGATAGACGCCAAACGAGGACAGTGAGCTAATGTTCCTGAAATGACGGTCGGGCAAGGCGAAAGGCGGTCTAGCGGCCGAACTCGGCCCATAGTTGGCGCTGGCGCACCGTCCGCCTGCGCAGGAAGCAGACACTTGGAACGAATGTGGATCGAGCTTGCCCCGCTTGCAGGAAGCGGCGAGACGCGCATGATTGCTCCCAACCTAACTTGATCGCGATCGAAGGCGCCCAGCTTCTCTGGATAGCAGCCGGCCTCATTGATTAAGTGAGATAGCGAGAGTAAGTTTTGGGTGGCAGTAGGTGTGGAATGGGCGGCGTGAGCTGCTTCGCCACGGCAGGGCCCGAGAACAAGACCGAACCGATGATCGACAAAAGCCGAGCCGCGCGCGCCCGATCTGAACGGGCGGGCCATTTTGGCTTCGCACGATGGAGGGCGCCGGCATGGACTTCCCTCTACCTGACAACGAGGCTGAGCGCTTGGCCGCGGTACGGGCTTATGATGTTTACGGCACAGACCCGGAAGCCGGATTCGACGATCTCACCGATCTCGCCGCCCTGATTGCCAGTGCCCCGATCGCGATGGTCAACATCGTCGGCGACACCAAGGTTTGGCTCAAATCCCGTCACGGAGTTCCTCCCGGTATCGAAGAAGTGCCCCGCAGCGGCGTCTGCTGCGCCTATGCGCTCTGCCGTAGCGACATGCTGGTGGTTCCCGACACCCACGCCGACGATCGCTTCAAGGCACTGCCGTTCATTGCGACTGAACCCTTCTTCCGCTTTTATGCAGGCATGCCGCTGATCGATTCAGGCGGCCATGCGCTCGGCACGCTCTGCATCTTGGACCTCACCCCGCGCGAGCTCGCCTTCGAGGCTGCCGAAGGCATCCGTCGCCTCGCGCGCCAGACCATCGCCCAGCTCGAACTGCGCCTGAGGATGGCCGAGGTGCTGCGCTCCCAGCAGGAACTGGCCGCTGAGAAGCAGCGCGCGAACAGCCTGCTCCTCAACATCCTCCCACTTAAGATAGCCGCGGAATTGACAGAGAGGGGCTCGGTCGAGCCCCGCCACCACCCTTCGACGACGATCCTTTTTACGGACTTCGTCGACTTTACCAAATCAGCCGTTGAACTCTCCCCTCGGGAGTTGGTCGATGACCTCGACATGTACTTCTCCGAGTTCGATACCATCGTCGCGCGACATGGGCTGGAGAAGCTCAAGACGATCGGTGACTCCTACATGTGCGCCGGCGGCCTGATGCAGGGCCGCAAGGACCATCCGATCCGCAGCTGCCTTGCTGCTCTCGAGATTCGACGCTTTGTCGTGGCGTCGAACCAGCGCTGGGTCGCGATCGGGCAGCGGCCCTGGCACCTCCGCGTTGGCCTGCATACCGGCAGTGTGATGTCCGGCGTCGTTGGCCGGAAGAAGTTCGCCTACGACGTCTGGGGCGACGCGGTGAATATCGCAGCTCGTATGGAGAGCACGGACGAAGCAGACCAGGTGAACATCTCCGAAAGCACCTACCAACACGTAAAATCATATTTCGACTGCACCCCGCGAGGTGCCCTTGACGTGAAAAACAAGGGTAAGATGACGATGTATTTCCTCGACCGGCTGAAACCGGAATATGCCGCGGATGCTGCGGGCGTGGAGGCGAACGAGCATCTGAGGAAAACTCTCGCCGGTACTTCGGTCACTTGGTCGCTGCACGGATAGACGGCGCTCCAGAGGAACTCACGATGAGGCGTCACATGCGAATCCTGGTTGCGTTGCTGACACTGTCACTCATCAGTGCCGGACCGGCTGACGACGGACGTTGGTATGCTGGGGATTATTCCTTCTCCGATGAGCTTGGCGGCTTCCGCATCCTGTCCGTTACAGGCTCAGGTACAAAAGCCGATCCAATCGAAATCAACGAGGAACTGAACTCGGCCAGCCCCGTCACTTTGGTGATTAGGGCCGAAAGGCCGATTCAACATCACGGGTTTCCCGAGGGCGCCTTCCACTTGCGCGTTGTCACTCTCAACGAAAGCGGACTGGCCTGGATCGAGTTCGAATTCGAACTTCAAGAGATTCTTGGCAAACCGAGCGACTTTTACGACGGTCTGTCATTTGATCAGACCAACCCCAATCCGGACCTCATTTCGTCCAACCGGTTTGCCCGTTTCGAGAACCACTTCGAGAAATTCGACCGGCTGCGCTTCACCAGTGGCCAGGTTGATCCCCTCGACCGACCGGCGTTTGGCTTTTTTATCACTGACGTCACGCCGGTTACCGAGTTCTACTTGGTGCAGGATCCGCGCGTACCTTTCTCGTGAGGCTGCAACCGGTTCGCACTCCCCTGCGCGCCGATTGCTACTCGCCGCTTTGGCTGTGGCTGCGCCCGTTGGCCCAGTCCATATAGAGATCGAGCGCCTTGCGGGTGACCGGGCCGTCTTCGAAATTGCGGCCGTCGAGGCGGTTGACGCCGACGATCTTTGAATAGTTGCCGCTGGTGAATATCTCATCGGCATTCATGAAGTCTTCGACCGAGAGCGTCACCTCGCGCACGTCGAATCCTGCCTGGTCCAGCAACCCCGTGACGCGGGCGCGGGTGATGCCGGCGAGGAAAGTGCGGTTGGCCACCGGCGTGAAGACCACGCCGTCCTTCACCATGAAGATGTTGGAGGATGCCGTTTCGGCGACATTGCCATTCAGGTCGCGCATCAGGGCATTGTCGAAGCCGCGGCTTCGCGCCTCGGCGATCGCGCGGCCGCTGTTCGGGTAGAGCCCGCCGGCCTTGGCATCCGTCGTCGCCGTTTCCGGCGACGGGCGGCGGAAGGGCGAAACGGTCAGCGACGAACCGCTATGGCCGCCCATCGGCGCTTCGAAAAGGCAGAGCGCAAAGCGGGTCGATTCCGCATCGACGGATACGACGCTGCCCGGCGAACCGTGCTCGCCCCAATACATCGGCTTGATATAGATCGGCGTCTTGCCGTCGAACTTCTTGATGCCTTCCCAGGCGAGAGCCTCGATCTCCTCGGCCGTCTTGATGGGCTTCAGCCCCATATTGACGGCTGAGCGGTTGACACGCTGGCAGTGCAGGTCGAGATCCGGCGCGATGCCATCAAACCAGCGGGCACCGTCGAAGACCATGGACGCGAGCCACATGGCATGCGAGGTCGGGCCGATCAGCGGCGGGTTGCCGACAAGCCACTCGCCCTCGACACGGGTCCAGGTGGTCGTGCGGGGCGATGTATCGACGGGCATGATCTTCTCCTTGCCAATGTCCGAGAAGCAAAATCCTTCCCTGCAGACAGGGTCAAGCGGAAATTCGGCCGCTCAAGCGGGACGCAAGAAAAATGCCGCAACCGCCCATATCGCCGCAACAATCATGCGCGTTCGCCCGCATGAAAGCGATGGGTCCATCAGCGGAAATGATCGAACGGAGTGTTGGAATCGCAGGCTCCCGCGTGGCATCATGGCGGCGGAATCTCAAACAAAAGAGCTGGAGGCCGTCCAATGAAAGCCATGTATTACGAAGCCTTCGAGCAGAGCCCAGACATTCGCACGGTGCCCGACCCGACTCCGACCGAGGATGGCGTCGTCATCGCCATCGGCGCGACCGGCCTTTGCCGCAGCGACTGGCACGGTTGGATGGGGCATGATCCGGATATCCGCCTGCCGCATGTGCCGGGACACGAGCTTGCAGGCAAGATCGTCGCCACAGGCAAGGGCGTGGTGCGCTTCAAGGCGGGCGACCGGGTGACCGTGCCGTTCGTTTCCGGCTGTGGACATTGCAGCGAATGCCACTCCGGCAATCAGCAGGTCTGCCCGAACCAGTTCCAGCCCGGCTTCACGCATTGGGGCTCGTTCGCCGAATATGTCGCGATCGACTATGCCGACACCAATCTCGTGCATCTGCCCGACAGCATCGACGATGCGACGGCGGCGAGCCTCGGTTGCCGCTTCGCCACTTCCTTCCGCGCCGTTGCCGACCAGGCACGCACCGGCCCCGGCGAGTGGATCGCCATCCATGGCGCGGGCGGCGTCGGCCTCTCGGCGATCATGATCGCCACAGCGCGCGTCGACAGTCCGATCCGGATGGATAGTTGGGAGGAGAAGCTGGCCTTGGCGCGCGAATGCGGCGGGGTGGCGACGATTAACGCGGCGGCGGTTGCCGATGTCGCGGAAGCCGTGCGCGAGATCACCAAGGGCGGCGCGCATGTGTCGATCGACGCGCTCGGCCATCCCGTGACCTGCTTCAACTCGATCAAGAACTTGCGCCGCCGCGGCCGCCATGTGCAGATCGGACTGATGCTCGGCGAATATGCCACGCCGCAAGTCCCCATGGCGCTGGTGATCGGCCATGAGCTGGAAATCTACGGCAGCCACGGCATGCAGGCATGGCGCTACAATGCCATGCTCTCCATGCT
>NZ_JABEPH010000085.1:0-18536 GCF_013004495.1 Rhizobium sp. SEMIA 4085 | reverse complement strand
GTATTAAGACCGATCAACAAGTCCTGATAAAGTACGACCGGATCAGTGGAAGCCATCTCCCGATAATGGCGGAAGTCGTTGTAGAACCAGGGCGGCGGACCGACGAATTTTTCACGCGGCACTTTGGCAAGGGCTGCAAGTAGCCTGTCGTTCTTCGCAACACCTGCCTTCGCCAGTATCTGGCGGGCATAAACCTGCCGGTATGGCGGCTCATCCTCGAAAGCCATGCAAGTCCTCCGCCTCAAATCCGCTGATAATCCATTCACCGAAATGAATTGGTCTATTCACGGCGCTTAAGCTAATCGAGATCAGAAGAAGAACAAAGCTGGAAACACCTGATGTCTGCCGACGCAAGCCCTCCTGCCATCAAAAACGAAGATAGTGCGCGCGGCTTCGCCTTTGCGCTGACTGCTTATCTTCTGTGGGGATTCCTGCCGATTTACATGAAGGCGCTGGCGCATATTTCGCCGGCCGAGGTGATTGCGCATCGCGTTGTCTGGTCTCTTCCGATTGCCGGCCTCGTGCTGCTCGCGCTCGGACGTACGCAGGAAATCCGCGACGCGCTGCGCTCGCCGCGCATGCTCGCAATGGCTTCGCTGACGGCGGCACTCATCACCGTCAACTGGGGTACCTATGTCTGGGCGATCGGCGCTGGACATTCGCTCGATGCCGCCATGGGCTATTTCATCAACCCGCTGATCAGCATCTTCATGGGCTCGGTGCTGCTCAAGGAGAAGCTGCGCCCGGCTCAGATCATCGCAATCGGCCTGGCGGCCATTGCCGTTGTCGTTCTCGCCGTCGACGGCGGCGGGCTTCCGTGGGTGGCGCTGACCCTCGCCTTCAGCTGGGCCTTCTATGCCTACTTCCGCAAGACTTTGCCGCTCGGCCCCAACCAGGGCTTCCTGCTCGAGGTCCTGATTCTCAGCGTTCCGGCCGTCCTCTACATCGTCTATCTGGAGTTCTTCAGTGGCGAAGGACACTTCGTTCAGACCGGCTTCAGCGATACAGCACTGCTCTTCGGCTGCGGTATCGTCACTGCCGCACCGCTGATGATCTACGCCAACGGCGCAAAGCTTCTGAAGCTCTCGACGATCGGCATCATGCAGTACATCGCGCCGACGATGATCTTCCTGATCGCGATCTTCGTCTTCCACGAACCGCTGGATACAGCGCGCATGATCGCCTTCCCGCTCATCTGGGCAGGCCTCGTGCTGTACACGTGGTCGATGCTGAACGCAACGCGCGGGCGCTGAGCGCCCACCTCACATCTTCGAAATCACGGCATCCTCGCCCTCACGGTCGGCAGCGAGTTCCGCTGCCTGCGCCATGATGGCTGGAATGATGCCGGAGACGTCGTCGATGACGAGCGGCTGCACCCGATGGGCGGTGTGCACGAAACCCTCATCCGTCATGTGCTTCATCAGTTCCATCATCGGATCCCAGAAGCCCTTGATGTTGGCGAAGACCATCGGTTTTTCGTGACGGGCAAGCTGCGCCCAGGTCATGATCTCGACGATTTCCTCCAGCGTACCGATCCCGCCCGGCAGCGCCACGAAGGCGTCGGAACGCTCGAACATCAGGTGTTTGCGCGCATGCATGTCCGGCGTTACAATGAGCTCGTTGAGCTGGCCGAGGGAATGGCGCGTCGCCTCCATGTCGATCAGGAATTCGGGGATGATGCCGGTCACCTGCCCCCCATTGGAAAGCACGCCGCTCGCAACAGCACCCATGATGCCTTTGGTGCCGCCGCCATAGACGAGCCGCAGGCCGTATTCGGCGATTTCTTTGCCGAGCGCGCGTCCGGCAGCCATGTATGCTGTATCCCGTCCGGGCCTCGACCCGCAGTAGACACAGATGGACTGAATTGAATGGGATTGATCGCTCATATGGGAAAACAACTATTCCATGCCTGCACAGTCAAGAAAAATGACAGAAAAGCTGCGCGTTGAGCCTGCCTCATTGCTTTGAATGCTTGTGAAAAGCAACGGGAATCGCTAGCAATTTTTAGTACTACGGCACATTTGCCGTCTGGGGAGAGTGAATGATGAGAAATCGTGCCGGCTTGCTGGCTTTCGCAGTGCTTGCAGTTGCGATCCTTCTGATGGTCTTCGTGGTCATGCCCCGGATCGGCGAAGACACGTCGAAAATCGGCGATGCCATCAATCAAGCAGGCTCCGAGGTCAAGAACACGGTTGAAGAAGCCGGCAAGAGCGCGCGGAACGCGGCTGCCGACGCGGCGGCTACGACCGAGAAGCTCGGCCATCTTTCGGCCGATGCAGGTCAGTCTCTCACGCAACTTAAGGCGCTCTTTGCAGACGGCAAGGGTCCGACGAGCGAAGCATTCGATGCCGCCAAGACGAAGGCGGCGGGCTCGCTGAAGGCGCTCGCCGACTTCGCAATCCCCGAAGGCACCGATCCGGCGACGGCGGCCGCCGCCACGAAAGCCAAGGACGGCGCGGCAAAGGCGCTGGCAATCGTCCAGGCCCTGCCGGAAAACATCGCCGACGCACTTGCCGCCATAGCCAAGGCCGAGGCCGAGCTGTCCGGCGCAAAGGGAAGCCAGCCTGCGTCGGCCCCACCGGCGACCGATGCGAACTTCGGATCGAAGCTCCCGGCTTTCGACGTTCTGCGTGTAGAGCCGGACGGGTCCACCGTCATCGCCGGTTCGGCCACGCCCAACAGCAAGCTCGAAATCATGGACGGAGACAAGGTCGTCACTACGACGAATGTCGGCCCGACCGGCGATTTTGCCGCCGTCCTCGACAACCCGCTGCCGCCCGGCGACCACCAGCTCGTGCTCAAGACGACCGGCAAGGACGGCAAGAGCCAGACTTCCGAAGAGGTCGCAACCGGTTCCGTGCCGAAGGACGGCTGCGGCCCCGACCGCCTCCCCATGGTTTCCGACCCCAGCGCAGCGAGCCGCATCATCACGGCGCCGACTGCCGCCACGCCGGCTGCTCAGCCCGCAGCAGACGAACAGGCTTCCGCTCAGCCGGGCCTGCCAGCCGGCTCGCCCGAGATCGCCAATACCGCACCGGCAGTTCCGGGTGCACCGGCAGGCGCAAGCGATGCAGTCTCGGCACCGGCCGAGGTGATGGTCAATGCAGTTGAAATCGAGGGCAAGAAGATCTTCGTTGCTGGCACCGCAAAGCCGAACGCCAACGTGATCGCCTATGCGGACGACGCCTTGATCGGCAAGGCAACAGCAGGCGCCGACGGCCATTTCGTCATCGACGGCGTGATGGACCTTTCGGTCGGCGACCACAAGATCCGCGTCGATGTCGTCGACGGCAGCGGCAAGGTGCTCATTCGCGCCTCCGTCAACTTCACCCGCCCGGCAGGCGACCAGGTCACCGTAGCGGCCCAGCCCGGCAACCCGCCCGCAAACGACGCTGCTGCCGCGATGGTTCCCCTCGGTGAAGGTGAACTCAGCAAGCTGAGAGCCGATGCGGGTAAGGCGTTTGGGTTGCTGAAGGGCCTTTTTGCCGACGGCAAGCTTCCCGGCGGCGAGCAGCTCGCGGCAGCGCGTTCGGCAACCGAATTCGCGCTTCGCTCGATCGCCGAATTCCGTCCGGCAGCAGAGGCTGCGCCTGCCTTCAAGCAGACGGCAGGCGCAGCCTCGCAGTCGGCCTCAAGCGCACTCGCCATACTCCTGGCACTGCCGAAGGATACAAAGTCCGTCGGCGACGCGCTCGGCAAGCTTGGGACGGCGATTGATGGTCTAACTGCCACGCCCGCGCCAAAGGTAGCCGGCGTGCCGGCTTCAAACGAAGCCGCGGCCGACCCGAGCCAGCCGAAGACGATCGAGCAGGCGCCGCTAACGGCGAACAACACCGCCGTCATCATCCGCCGCGGCGACACGCTGTGGCAGATTTCGCGCCGCGTCTATGGCCTCGGCGTCCGCTACACGACGATCTACATGGCGAACGAAACCCAGATCAACAATCCGGACCGCATCCTGCCCGGACAGATTTTCGGCCTGCCGAAGGAAGCCCTGCCGAACGCTGAAGAGCTTCATCGCAAGCGCCTTTCCGGCGACCACCTCTAAGCCGAATCAGGTGATGGAAAGGCCGGGCCGATATAGCGCCCGGCCTTTGTCTTCCCCGGCTTCTTCACATGTTGCATTCGAGTGTCGCGCACCCTATGTGGCGGAGACGGCGATCCTGTCTGCGGGGGCTCAATCGGGCATCTCCGCTTTTTGCACTTTTGCCGTATCGAAACGCCGCATCCGCGGCCGAGCCCGACCGGGCTGGAGATAGGCATGGCAAACGGCAAGACGGTTTCGGAATCCAACCTCCTGCGGACGCTCTTCAATCTTTGGCCCTACATGTGGCCTTCCGGCCGGACGGACCTTAAGATGCGCGTCGTTTGGGCAACGGTCTTCCTGCTCGTGTCCAAGTTTGTGCTGCTGCTCGTTCCCTATTTCTTCAAATGGTCGACCGATGCCCTGAACGGCCGCGTGGATCTCGCCGGAACCCTGCCGCCGCTCCTCGTCGGCGCGACCGTACTGGTCATTGCCTACAACGTCACCCGCCTGATCCAGCTTGGCCTCAATCAACTGAGCGACGCACTCTTTGCAAGCGTCGACCAATATGCGGTGCGCCAGCACGCATACCGGACTTTAGTGCACATCCACGACCTCTCGCTGCGCTTACATCTGGAGCGCAAGACCGGCGGCTTGTCGCGGATCATCGAGCGCGGCACGAAGGGCATCGAGACGATCGTGCGCTTCACGATCCTGAACTCGGTTCCGACCGTCATCGAATTCCTGCTGACCGCCGTGATCTTCTGGTGGGGCTACGGTTTTTCCTATCTCGCAGTGACCGCCTTCACCGTCTGGGCCTATATCTGGTTCACGATCCGCGCGTCGGACTGGCGCATCGCCATCCGCCGGACGATGAACGACAGCGATACCGACGCCAACACCAAGGCGATCGATTCCCTCCTCAACTTCGAGACCGTCAAATACTTCGGCAACGAGGAGATGGAGGCCAGACGCTTCGACAGGTCGATGGAACGCTACGAGAAGGCAGCGACCGATGTCTGGACCTCGCTCGGCTGGCTGAATTTCGGCCAGGGCGTCATCTTCGGCCTCGGCACGACAGTCATGCTTTTGCTTTCAGCCTTTGCCGTCCAGCGCGGCGAGCAGACCATCGGCGACTTTGTCTTTGTCAATTCCATGCTGCTGCAGCTTTCAGTGCCGCTGAACTTCATCGGCTTCGTCTATCGCGAAATCCGCCAGGGGCTTACGGATATAGAGCAGATGTTCGACCTGCTCGACGTGACCCCCGAGGTAACCGATGCGCCGGACGCCGCCCCGCTCAAGATCGGTCAGGGCGCGATCAGCTTCAAGGACGTGCATTTCTCCTATGATCCCGTGCGGCCGATCCTTAGGGGAATTTCCTTCGAAGTCCCGGCCGGCAAGACCGTCGCGGTCGTCGGCCCGTCCGGCGCCGGCAAATCGACGCTTTCGCGCCTGCTCTACCGTTTCTACGACATCCAGAGCGGCGCGATCACAGTCGACGGCCAGGATGTCCGCCATGTCACGCAAAAGAGCCTTCGCTCGGCGATCGGCATGGTTCCGCAAGATACCGTGCTCTTCAATGACACAGTCGCCTACAATATCCGCTATGGCCGCCCGTCGGCCGGTGATGCCGAGGTGAAGACGGCGGCGGAAATTGCACAGATCGCGCATTTCATCGAATTGCTGCCGGAGGGCTTCGAAACCAAGGTCGGCGAGCGCGGATTGAAGCTTTCAGGCGGCGAGAAACAGCGCGTCGCCATCGCCCGCACGATCCTCAAGGCGCCGCCGATCCTGATCCTTGACGAGGCGACCTCGGCGCTAGACACGACGACGGAGCGGGAAATCCAGGCGGCCCTCGACGTGGTTTCGAAGAACCGCACGACACTCGTCATCGCCCACCGCCTGTCGACGGTCATCGGCGCGGATGAGATTATCGTCTTGAAAAGCGGCGAGATCGCCGAGCGCGGAACGCATGCGGCGCTGCTCGAGAAAAACGGCCTCTATGCCTCGATGTGGAACCGCCAGCGCGAAGCAACGCAGGCGGAGGAACATCTGAAGCAAGTGCGCGAAAGCGACGACCTGGGCATTGTTGCCCGTCTCGCGCCGGCAAGCTGAGCATTCGAACCAAAGGGCCGCTCTGTCGTTTTGCTGTTTAGAACCATGCCATAAGATCGGGCGCGAGCGGCACGGCATTGCTCCCGCAGGACTTTTTCTATAACCAGCGAAAACGAAAAAGCGCGAGGAGACCAGCGTCGATGAGCTTGCTCAATACCGTTCGAAACACCATCGTTCCGGTGCACAAGGAAGGCTATGTATTCGTCGCCGCGTTCTTCGTAGCTTCGCTGATCCTTGGCTGGATATTCGAGCCGCTCTTTTGGGTCGGCCTCGTACTGACCCTCTGGTGCGCCTACTTCTTCCGCGATCCCGAGCGCATGACGCCGCAGGATGATGACCTGGTGATCTCGCCGGCCGACGGCAAGGTCTCTTCGATCCAGATGGTGACGCCGCCCGCCGAGCTGAACCTAGGCAACGAGCCGATGCTGCGCATCTCGGTCTTCATGAACGTCTTCAACTGCCATGTAAACCGCGCGCCGATGCGCGGCCGCGTCGTGAGCATCAACTACCGGTCTGGCAGCTTCGTGAATGCCGAGCTCGACAAGGCCAGCGAAGACAATGAGCGCAACGGGCTGGTGATCGAGACCGTCCACGGCCAGATCGGCGTCGTGCAGATCGCCGGCCTCGTCGCCCGCCGTATTCTGTGCTGGGCCAATAACAACGAGCCGCTGGATGCCGGCGAGCGTTTCGGCCTTATCCGTTTCGGCTCCAGGCTCGACGTCTTCCTGCCGGCCGGCGCGGCAGCACGTGTTTCGCTCGGCCAGACGGCGATTGCCGGCGAAACGGTACTCGCTGAATTCGGCTCCCCCAAGGGACCCGTCATCAGCCGCCGCAGCTAGAACGAATGGAGCGTGCTATGGAGACGCCTTTTCCGCCCTTCGAACCGAACGGCCCGAACGATGCGGCGCGCGGTCCGCGGCTCCGCGAAATTCCGCTGCGCCTCGTCGTTCCCAATCTGATCACGATTCTGGCGATCTGCGCGGGCCTCACCGGCATCCGCCTGGCTTTCGAGAGCCGCTACGAGCTGGCGGTGATAATGGTGCTGCTGGCCGCCTTTCTCGACGGCATCGACGGGCGCATCGCCCGCCTGATGAAGGCAACCTCCAAGTTCGGCGCGCAGATGGATTCGCTCGCCGACATCGTCAATTTCGGTGTCGCGCCCGCTCTCGTCGTCTATGTCTTCGCGCTGGACAGCGCGCGCTCCATCGGCTGGATCGCCGCACTGATCTATGCGATCGCCGCAGGCCTCCGCCTCGCCCGCTTCAACGTCATGGCGGAACGGGAAACCCGCGCGCCCTGGCAATCCGAATATTTCGTCGGCGTGCCTGCGCCCGCCGGTGCCATGCTGGTGCTGCTGCCCGTCTATCTCGGCTTCCTCGGCCTCACCGAAGACCGCACCTTCGCCTATATCTCGTCGGCCTATACGGTTCTGATCGCTTTCCTGCTCATCAGCCGCCTGCCCGTCTGGTCCGGCAAGTCCGAAGGCAGCCGCTTGCGGCGCGATCTGGTGCTGCCGCTGATGCTCGGCGTCGTGCTCTATGTCGCTCTCCTGATGAGCTTTACCTGGGAAGTCATGGTGTTCACCGTCATCGTCTATCTGCTGTCGCTGCCCTTCGGAGCACGTAGGTGGCGATTGAAGTACGGCACGCTCACGATCGAAGAACCGGGTGACGGCGACGACGATATCGGCCGCCACATCTGATTTCGCACACGCCCGGTAGGTCCCGACGAACGCGAGGCTTCGCACCAAGCCTCGCGCAATGTGCATTGCGTACACAATTCCTGATAAGCCATGCCTCTATTTTGTCGTTTTTGGCGACAAAAGAGCAGAACAAATAAAAAGTCTAGGGAAGCGTGTAAGGAGAGTATCGTGACCTCGAAAAAAACAGACCAGGCGGAACAAGCGGCAAAGCCGGATCTGAGCACACATTACCGCCCGCTCGGCCTCAAGGCCGTTCTGGCCGCCGCGCTGATGCTGAAGAGCAAGCCGGCTCTCGTCAAGAAGATCGCCTAAGCCGGACGCAAGAAGCGAACGAGCAGGCTGATCGCCAGCAAGCTCATGACGATACCAATGACGACATCGAAAACCCGCCGCGCGGCGAGTTTTACGAATACCGGCTGCAGCAGGCGCGCCATATTCCAGGCCAAAAAATCAGAGGAACGACGCGACGGCGGGGCCGTCTGCGATCCTGTCCAGCCCCAAACCCGAAAGGCCGCCTCGATCGAAGCGTTGGGTTTTAGGAAAATCCTGAATGACATGGGATTTTAAAATAAGCTGAGCTGGCCGTCGCCAGCTTTCTTGCCGGGCGGTTTCTGCGGCGTCTCGACCACCAAGGGCGTCTGCAGGTCGGCTCCCATGTTGGCGACCTTGTTGACCTTGTCTGCGACGGGGATCGCTTCGAAGAAATCCTCGTCCGTCGGCTGCATCAGATCGGCGACGTCGCGCGGTTCCTGGCTCTTGCAGTCGAGCCAGCGGGCGAAATCCTCCGGCTTGATGACGACCGGCATGCGGTCATGGATCGTTGCGATGGAGGCGTTGGCGGCCGTGGTCAGGATCGCGCCCGTATCGACTTCCGAGCCGTCGGCCGACGACCAGGTCTCCATCAGGCCGGCGAAGGCAACCACGCCGCCGCGGCGGGGCCTGATCCAATAAGCCTGGGGTTTCTCGTTTCTTTCTTTCGAGGGGCGAGGCCACTCGTAAACGCCGGAAGCCGGGACGAGCACACGGCGATGGCGCATCGCGGCGCGGGAGGATGCCTTGCCGATTGCGGTTTCGGCCCGCGCATTGATGAGCAGCGGAAATTCCTTCGGATCCTTTACCCAGGACGGCGTCAACCCCCAGCGCACCAGCACGGCGCGGCGATCCGGAAGATTGCTGCCGCGCTCCTGCGCTTGGCCGGAAACGACGACGAGGATCGGCTGCGTCGGCGCAATATTGTAGCGCGCGGGAAAGGCCCCGAGCTCCAGCAGCCCAAGTATCTCCTTCAACTCCTCCGGGGTCAGCGTCAAGGCATAGCGTCCGCACATGAATTTGTCTTTGCACCCTGTTTGGCAACCGTCAAGGCACAGCCCTAGCTGCGCGGCCCGAAGAGAATGATCGCCGTCCCGGCAAGGCAGACGGCCGCCCCGCCGATATCCCAACGGTCCGGAACACGGTTTTCCGCAAGCCACAGCCAGACAAGCGATGCGACGACATAAATGCCACCATAGGCCGCGAAGGTGCGCCCGGCCGCCTCGCTCGGCACCAGCGTTAGAAGCCAGGCGAAGAGGGCAAGCGAGACCATGCCCGGCGCGAGCCAGCCAATCGGTTTGCCCAGCCTCAACCAGGCCCAGAAGGCAAAGCAGCCCGCGATTTCAAAGAGTGCGGCAAACGCGTAGATGATATAGATCAGGTGCCCCTTCCCTTCGAATCGGCGATTGAATATCCAACACGAGAATACGCAAATCCCCGGCTGAGTGTAGAGACGGCAGGTCATGACTTCAAAACCAAGAGCAGCGTCGTCAGCGATCCTCGAGCGCGACGGCCGCTTTCTCCTCGTGCTCCGCAGCAAGCCGCCGTCTGCGGATATGTATGCCTTTCCCGGCGGCCGGGCGGAGGACGGCGAGGCGCCTGATCAAACGGCGCTGCGCGAATTTGAGGAAGAGACCGGCATCCGCGCCTATAGTCCGCAGCTCTTTGCGATCTACGACCTGACGGCCCATGCCGCCGACGGCAGCGTCAGCAGCCACTTTCTCCTTTCGGTCTTCACCGTGGAGGCTGACGCGGACGCGGTGGCGGTGGCGGCGGACGACGCAGCCGCTCTCGGCTGGTACACCGTCGAGCAAATCCGCCGCTTGCCGGTGCCGCAGTCGGTGCTTGAATGTGCCGAACGGCTCTCCGTACAGCAATAACGGCGTGGATAGTCATCAGCCTGCCTTGTTCCGGTCACGGCGCAGGTATCATCTAACAATATGATTCCCGTTCGACGCGTTTTTCTGCCTGTCGTTGTCTGCGCCGGTTCGGCAATAGCGGCTGCGGCATGGGCCCAGGACAAGGCGCCGCCGGCGGTTCCCGAAGCCGTGCCGGCAGCGCCCGTTGTCGTGCCTTATGACGACAAGCTCTCGCGGCTGGCGGAGGTGATCGGCTCGGTCCACTATCTGCGCACGCTCTGCAAGGCGCCGGGCGGCAGCGAATGGCGAAGCGACATGCAAAAGCTGCTGGATTCGGAGACGAAAGACGAACCGCAGCGGAAGGAAAGGCTGACGGCGGCGTTCAACCGCGGCTACCGCGCTTTTGCTTCGGTCTACAACGATTGCACTCCATCAGCCATCGTGGCAGAAGAGCGCTACCGTAACGAAGGTGCAACACTCGCCACAGAAATTACCTCGCGCTTTGGAAATTAGGGATAAATTAACCTGTTTTCACTCGCGCACGTGTCGTTTTGGGAAAAGGCTGATAGAGTTGTTAACCAGGCAGTAAGGCATGCAATTTGAGGAAGAGATGATGGAACCAAGCCTCAATGACATCGACGACATGATCGTCCACGAAAAGATGCAGGCGGCTCTGGAGTACCACAACGAAGCCTGGGCCGACGGTATGGCTGACGGTATCGAGCCAGAGATTATTGCCGACACGGCAATCGTTCAAGCGCTGCGCGAAACGATCCGCCGCCATGGCGAAAAGGGTGCAGAGGCGCTGCTTGATTCGTTGCGCGAACGTATGCTGGGTGGCGAATTTTCACCGAACCGCACCCTGCAATAATAGAGAGTCCCATGCGTACCGGTAAGGACACCGAACCGCGGCTTTCGATCGCGCCGCTCCTGCTCGCTATTTGTCTCAGCGCCGGCATTCTGGCGGCTCCTTCGGCAAATGCTCTTTCTGAACTCCAGAAGATTCCGGGCCAAGCCGATCCGCAGGCGGCCGATCAGCAAAATTCCGGACAGTCCCAGACACCGTCTTCAACGTCTCCGGGCGTGCCGATGCCGGATCCCCTCGTCAGCAAGGACAGCAGCCAAGGTAGTGACAAGACGCCCGGCGCGAGTGACGATTCGAAGCCTGTCGAAGTAATCTACGACATCAGCAAGGTGCCGGAGCCGGTGCGCCGCATGCGCGAGCAGATCGTAGAAGCCGCAGCATCCGGCGACCTGGAGCGCCTGCGGCCACTCTTCGGCAGCGGTGCCGAACAGACGCAAGTATCAGTGGGCGAACCCACGGACGACCCTATCGGCACGCTGAAAGACCTATCGGGCGACCCCGACGGCGACGAGATCCTTGCAATCATGCTCGACGTGATCTCGACCGGTTTTGTGCATGTCGGCGCAGGCACGCCGGACGAGATGTATGTCTGGCCTTATTTCGCCGAGAAGGATTTGAAGGCTCTGACTCCGCCCGAACGCGTGGAACTGTTGCGCATCGTCACTGCGGGCGACCTTTCCGACATGCAGGAATTTGGCGGCTACAATTTCTACCGTCTCGGCATTACGCCCGCCGGCAAATGGAAGTTCTTCACGGCCGGCGACTGAGCTTGCCCCTTTCAATCCCGCTTGCAGCCAGCGCACGGAAGACTTACTTCTGAGCGATAACGAACGCGACAGGTTCCGCCATGCCAGCCGTCTTTCTGAAGGATCGCGCGCTTCTCCGCGTCAGCGGGGCCGACGCCGAAGCCTTTCTGCACAATCTCATTACGACCAACATCGTCTCACTTGCCGCAGGCGAAGCCCGGCCGGGCGCGCTGCTGACGCCGCAGGGCAAGATCCTGTTCGACTTCATGATCTGGCGCGACGGCGCCGATTTCATCATCGAGACGGACGTCGGCCAGCGGGATGCACTCTTGAAGCGGCTGGCCATGTACAAGCTGCGCGCCGCTGTGACACTTGAACCGGTCGAAGAGCAAGGCGTTACCGTATCCTGGGACGAAGAGGCCGCGGAAGGCGTGGCCGACAGCCGCTTTGCGAAGGCCGGGGAGGTGCTTCTGCGCTGCCGCGGCAATCACGGCACGGCGGATGCCAAGTTTTATGATGCTCTGCGCGCTGCAAACGGCGTTGCGATTTCCGGTGCGGATTTCGCCCTCCAGGACGCGTTTCCGCATGACGTTCTGCTGGATCTGAACGGTGGTCTTTCCTTCAAAAAGGGATGCTATGTCGGTCAGGAGGTGGTTTCGCGCATGCAGCATCGCGGCACCGCGCGCCGGCGTGTCGTATCAGTCAGCGCCGATGCCTATCTGCCCGCCACGGGGACCGAGATCACCGCTGCGGGAAAGCCGGTCGGCGCTCTGGGCACCGTCGTCGGCAAAAATGGGCTTGCGATCGTGCGCATCGATCGCGTCGGCGAAGCCATCGCAAGCGGCATTCCACTGCTGGCGGGAGAGACGACCGTATCGCTAAGGCTGCCGCCCTGGTCCGGCCTTACCTTCCCTGCCAACGCCGACGAGGCGAGCGCGTGAGCAAGGAGCCGCGCGCATGGCAGCGCATGCTGTCTGGCCGACGCCTGGATTTGCTCGACCCCTCGCCGCTCGATGTCGAACTCAGCGATATCGCCCATGGGCTGGCGCGTGTCGCGCGTTGGAACGGCCAGACCTGCGGAAACCATGCCTTCTCCGTCGCCCAGCACTGCCTCGTCGTCGAGGACATTTTCCGGCGGTTCAATCATGCGACGCCCGACGATTGCATGATGGCGCTGCTGCACGATGCCCCGGAATATGTGATCGGCGACATGATCTCGCCGTTCAAGTCAGTCGTCGGCGGCGGCTATAAGGCCGTGGAGAAGCGTCTCGAGGCGGCGGTTCACCTGCGCTTCGGCCTGCCGCCGCACCCGTCACGGGAACTCAAGGATAAAATCAAGAAGGCCGACACGATTGCGGCCTATTTCGAGGCGACCTGCCTGGCCGGTTTCACGCCTGTCGAAGCCCGGAAATTCTTCGGCCAGCCGCGCGGCATCAGCAAGGACATGCTGTTGATCGAGCCGCTTCCGGCGCTGGAGGCCCAGCGGCTCTTCTGCGAGCGCTTCGAGGCGATCGAGACGATGCGGAGCAGGGCGAAACCATGACGAGGATCGTCGTCTCGCCGCTTTTCTTGATCGCCGAAATGGCCGTGCGCCACGGCGCGCGGGAAATGATCAGCCTGATGGCAAAGGAACAGGCGTTCCACCGGCCCGGCGTGATTGCCGCCGACCGCCACCTGCTCCTGTACATGAACGACATCGCCTTCAAGGGAACAGGAAATCTCGTCGCACCTGAGGAGGCACATGTGCGCCAGCTGATCGATTTTGCAGCCGCCTGGGATCAGCGCTCGCCTCTGCTAATCCATTGCTGGATGGGAGTTTCCCGCTCCCCCGCCGCCGCCCTGATCGCCGCGCTTTCGCTCGCGCCGGACCAGGACGAGATGGCGCTGGCAAAGCGCCTGCGCAGCGCCTCGCCCTGTGCGACGCCCAATGCCCGCATAGTCGAAATCGGCGATGTGCTGCTCCAACGAAAAGGCCGTCTGGTGGATGCCGTCCGCGCCATCGGACGCGGTGCTGATGCCGATGGCAATGCGCCTTTCGTGTTCCCGGTGACGACAGAATTTGACGGTTGACGCTTCTGCCGCCTGCCCCATCTAGCCTTGGCATGGAGCAGGCAACGGACGTCATCGCGGCAACCCGCACCGCGCTCAACGAGGCAAGCGCGCTTGCCGTGCAATACTCGTTCTCGATCCTCGGAGCGATTATCCTTCTGATCGCCGGCTGGGTCATGGCGAGCTTCCTGAGCCGTTGGGCCTATGAAGGCATGTCGCGGGTGCGTGGCATTGACGAAACGCTGGCGCGTTTCTTCACGAATGTCTTGCGCTATGCTCTGCTAATCCTCGTTTTTGTCACGGTTCTCGCCCAATTCGGCGTTCAGACTGCGTCGATCATCGCTGCTCTTGGCGCTGCGGGCCTGGCGATCGGCCTGGCGCTGCAGGGAACGCTGCAGAATATCGCGGCGGGTATCATGCTGCTCATCTTGCGCCCCTTCCGGGTGGGGGAATATATCGAGACGAGCAGCGTCTCGGGCACCGTTCGCGAGATCGGTCTCTTCGCCACCGAGTTCAAAACCTTTGACGGGCTCTATCGGCTCGCTCCGAATTCGATCCTCTGGAACACGCCGATCACCAACTACAGTCGGGAACCGACGCGTCAGAACGAGTTGAAGATAAGCCTCGCCTATGAAGACGATGCCGATGCCGCCATGGAGCGATTGCTGGGCTTTGCCAAGGCCGACCCGCGCATCCTGAAAACGCCAGCCCCTGCAGTCTTCATCGACAGCATGAGCGGGCCAACGATCGGTCTCACGCTGCGCTATTGGGCCAAGACCGGGGACTGGTGGGGCGTGAGCCGCGACATGATCAAGCGTGCCAAGCTCGCCATCGATCAGGCCGGGCATCTCATTCCCCTATACGGTGCCGAAGCGAAGTCCGGGCCGACGGCGGTCGCCGATGCCGAAATGACAGCCGGAGAGCCTGCGATGCCGGAACGAAAAAGCCGCCGGTAGGCAACCAGCACTCCGGCACGGAACGTTTTGACTCTCCATCGGTTAACCTCCCAAGGAGATTGACCGATGCCGCTGCCGAACTACCGCGATACGTTTTTGCAGTGCCTGCAAACCCTGAAGGACCTTATGGGGCCTTCGGAGGAATATGTCCGGTTTCGCTGGCAGGCGATCTATCTGACGCGCGGGCGCTTCTCCTATTTCTTCCGAGGCGCGCTCGACGGTCAGGTCAGCGGTTTTTCTGGTCAGCAGATCGATCTGACGAACGGCGAAATCACCATCATTCCCGCCCGCTCCGCCGCGCTTTACGGGGCGACCTTCGGGCTTAACGAGGCAATTACGGCCTATAATGGTCCCGCGAAGTCGGTCATCGATGTCGCGCACGCCTTCAACGAGGCAGGCGAGATGAGCTACCATCCGGAATTCTTCTATGTCCGGATGGACCTGCTTCACAGCGCCAATGACAGCCGGATGGGCTTTACGCTCGACCCGCGCCTTAGGGAAAATACCAATCTTATCTTTGTCGGCGTAGAAGATCAGGTGACGGCGGATTTGCTGGAAGAAAGCGATATCGCCCGCTGGGTCGCGCAGGAAAAGCCGATGGCTTCGACGGACTGGTACGCCGAGCGCTTCTACTACAGTTGAGAAGACGACGGCTCGCCTCGACATCCTTCATTCGATAACGCCGCAAGCGAGCCTTGCACCTGCATCGCCCGCGGGCTGACTGCGATAGTCATCCGAATTTGCGTGGATCATCAGCGCACGGCCGCGAACGCCGTCCTCCTTGCCGTCAAGCGTCACCATGCTGTTGAAGACCTGGGCGCGCAGCACGCCGTGTTGATCGACAAATTGATTCGGCATATCACCGGCATGCGGACCCTTGGCTGTCAGGATGCCGTGCTCGGCCTCCGTCGGATTGAAATGCTTGCCTGCCGATTCATGATGGGTGGCCGGGTCGCATTTGCCGACGTCGTGGACATGGAACCCTACCCATCGGTTTGACGGAAGACCGGAGACCTCGAGTTCGATCAGTACGCCGCCGCTGGCCGCAGCCGTCAGCGTCGCACGGCCGTTCTCCTTGCCGTTCTCGCCGACAAAATTTGCAACCGCTGTCTGCTTATCCTGCGCGAATGCCATCGAAGCCGTAGCGGCAACGGCGAATGCCGCGAGTGTGACTATCCTTGCCATCCGGATTCCTTCCATTTTTGAGAGCTTATTGTTCCCAACGCCTCATGGAGGAAGGTGTTCCTGTTGAGATCAGGCAAACAAAAAGCCGGCCATTCGAGGCCGGCTTCATCGATTGCTGAAGGCAACCTCATGACGCGATGTCGAGGTCGTACTGGCCGTATGTATTGCGGTAGAGTTCGGCGGCGTGATCGCTCTCGCCTGCTGCATCCTGAGAATTCGATTCAACGCTCCCGGCGCCGCTATCGCCGAGTTCGATCATCAGCGAGAGAACATTGTCGCCAGCTGTGGAGCGCGGCTGGCGTCCTGTATCGTCTTCACTGAACCGCTTGAAAATGCCGGGCTTTTCATCAGCTGCACGCTCCCCGCGGCTCAATACCCCGTCACCATTCGCGTCCAGCCGCGATAGGGTCGCCAAATAGGCATAAGACGTTTCTGAAACAGATGAAACATGAGTCATACAAACCTCCGTTCACCGCCTTTTTTTCCGGTGATGTCTGTACGCAATACGATGGGGGAAATCAAAACTGACTCGGTGGATAAACTGATTTGCGAGTCGGGTCAATAAGTTGTTAACTTCTCATTAATCAAGGTTGACAAAGCTTTTACACGAAGCTTGCCGCCTTGCATCCTAGGCGTGCACGTGGCATAGTCTCACATACTTCGCAGGCAACCGATTGTTAATTCGGTCCACAGATAATGATTGCAACGGGTTGCCGCAGCAGAGCCGGTCGTTTCCGGTATTGTTTAAGTCGAATATTTTAAAGATTTTCAGAAAGGCCTTTGCATGCCCGGTGCGAAGCGCGGCGTTTCCTGCTCGGATTTGAGCTATGGGGATCAGCAGTAATTCGCAGCGGCCTACATGCAGGATAATTGCCCTCATGGATGCTGAAACGCTCTTTTGGCAGCAATGCACCCAAGCCGTAAACAACGACGGTTCAGTCGATGCGAAGCGCCTGATGGCGCTGGTCATCGAGACCTATCGAAGCCATGGCCGCAACCATGCCCTTTTCGCCCTCGTGCTCGATAACCTGCCGCTCGGTCTCAGCGTCTTCGATTCGGCACAGCGCCTGATCCTCTGCAACGACCGGTTCCGCCAGCTCTTCGGTTTCTCCGCCGATCAGGCAGTCCCTGGAATTTCTGTGCGGGCTCTCAGCATCAGGATCCCCGGCAAAGAGAGGAAGACGGTTCGATCCGCTTGCCGCTCCAAGGAGGCGTCTGCAATGCCGCCCGGCCTAGGTAAAATCCGCCGGCGCGAATGGCTGATGGACGACGGCCGCGTTATCTTCAGTGTTGTGACCGTCTTACCGGATGGCAGCAATATCGCGATCCATTCAGACATCACCGAAGAGCGGAAGGCCGCCGAGCGGATCGCCCACCTCGCGCATCACGATCCGCTGACCGGCCTGCCGAACCGCATCCGTTTTCGCGAGCAGGTCGATGCCGCACTTTCCGAGCGCGCGCCAAACGAGCAGATCGCGCTCGTGCACCTGAACCTCGACCGCTTCAAATCCATCAACGATACGATGGGCGTTTCGACCGGCGACACCATCCTTCGCCAGGTTGCCGAACGCATCCGTGCATCGGCTAGCAGCGAGAATATGCTGGCCCGCCTCGGCTCCGATGAATTCGCGGTTCTTCAACGTGGAAGGCAGCAGCCGCGGAATGTCACGGCGCTTGCCGCCCAGATCCGCAGCGAGCTTTCCAAGCCCTTCTTTCGCGGCGACAAGCAGATCGAGCTCAGCGTCTCGATGGGAATTGCACTCGCGCCCGAAGATGGTGCCGAGACCGACATATTGCTCCGCAACGCTGGTGTCGCGCTCTCGCGGGCCAAGGCGGATGGACGCAAGCACGAACGCTTCTTCACAAGCGAGATGGCATCCCGCATCCAGGCCCGCCACGCGCTCGAAGCCGACCTTCGGCTGGCATTGCACAGCGACGAATTCGAACTGCATTACCAGCCGCTCTACGACCTGCGTCAGCAGCGCATTTGCGGTTTCGAAGCCCTTGTACGCTGGAACCATCCAACGCGCGGCCGCGTGCCGCCGATGGAGTTCATCCCACTTGCCGAGGAGGTCGGCCTCGTCGTCGATATCGGGCGCTGGGTCCTGAGGAAGGCGTGCCGCGAGGCCGCATGCTGGCCGGAAGGCATCAAGATCGCCGTCAACGTCTCGGCGATCCAGTTCACCAGCAGCAATCTGCTGGCCGATGTCGATGAGGCGATTGCGGAGGCTGCGATATCCCCGGCGCGGCTGGAACTGGAGATCACCGAAAGCGTGCTGATGGAAAATCTCGACGATACGCTGCCGATTCTTCATGCCTTAAAGGAGCGCGGCATCCGCATTTCCATGGATGATTTCGGAACCGGTTATTCGTCGCTGAGCTCCCTGAGCAGCTTTCCCTTCGACAAGATCAAGATCGACAAATCGTTCGTCTGCGGAATCGCCGAAAACAAGGAAGCCTATGCCATCATGCACGCAATCATCCTGCTCGGCGACGCGCTCGGCATGCGCGTCACCGTCGAGGGCGTCGAGACGGCCGAACAAAAGAGCCTGCTCGAAAGCGAGGAATGCGACGAGATTCAAGGCTACTACATCAGCCCGCCAGCACCTGCCGCTGACGTCGCGAGGCTGCTTTTAGCATCACGCTCTGGATCCATGGCGAAGGCGAGCTGAGAGCTTCATTGCGCACCGTGTCCGGAAGAGGTATGCGAACGTCCGAGCACGAGT
>NZ_JABEPH010000719.1:0-501 GCF_013004495.1 Rhizobium sp. SEMIA 4085 | reverse complement strand
GCACGGCGGTCCAAAGTCTCGACGTCAACGCCAATCTCAACAATGTCCCGGCAAGCATTGCAAACAGCTTCGTGCCTGGACTTGCCGCCGAGGGCACGATCTCTGGAACTGCCAAGGCATCGGGAACACTTGCTGCGCCGGCCGTCGATTTCGATCTTGATTGGAAGGACGCAGCCACAAGCCAGACCAAGGGTGCCGGATTGAAAGCGCTCGGGCTGAGCACCACTGGCAAATTTGCCGATAACAGGCTCGACTTCGATGCGAACCTATCGGGCCCAGCCGAAACGGGTCTCAAGGCAAATGGCAATGTCGTGATTGCCGGCACGGCGGTCCAAAACCTCGACGTGAATGCCAATCTCAACAATGTCCCGGCGAGCATTGCAAACAGCTTCGTGCCTGGACTTGCCGCCGAAGGCACGATCTCTGGAACTGCCAAGGCATCGGGAACGCCGACTGCGCCGGCCGTCGATTTCGATCTCGACTGGAAAGACGCAGCCACGA
>NZ_JABEPH010000084.1:0-18536 GCF_013004495.1 Rhizobium sp. SEMIA 4085 | reverse complement strand
AGACACAGCAGATTGGCTGAACACGCAGGGCATCCGCGCGCTTCCCTATCATGCCGGCATGGACCGGTCGCTGCGCGATGCCAATCAGGATGCGTTCCTGAAGGAGGAAGAACTTTGCCTCGTCGCCACAGTCGCCTTCGGCATGGGCATCGACAAGCCGAATGTGCGTTATGTCGCCCATCTCGACCTACCGGGCTCCATCGAGGCCTATTACCAGGAAACCGGCCGCGCTGGGCGCGACGGCCTGCCGTCGGAGGTCTGGATGGCCTATGGCATGTCCGACGCCATCCAGCGCCGCCGCATGATCGACGAGGGCAATGCGGCCGACGAGATCAAACGCATCGAACGCGGCAAGCTCAACGCGCTGCTCGCCATCTGCGAAACCGCTTCCTGCCGCCGCCAGGCGATCCTTGGGCATTTCGGCGAAGCGCATGCCGGCAAGTGCGGCAACTGCGATACCTGCCTGAAGCCTGTCGAAACCTGGGATGGGACGGAAGCGGCGATCAAGGCGCTTGCCGCCGTCTATCGCACCGGCGAGCGCTTTGGCACCGGCCATGTGATCGATGTGCTCCTCGGCAATACCAACGAAAAGACCGAGCGCTTCGGCCATGTGGACATGCCGGTCTTCGGCGCCGGCAAGGATATCCCGGCCCGCATCTGGCAATCCGTCTTCCGCCAACTTCTTGCCATGGGTCTGATCCGTATCGATCATGAGGCCTATGGCGCGATGAAGCTGGAGCCGGATGCCCGTGCCGTCTTCAAGCATGAACGCCAGGTCTTCTTCCGCAAGGATCGCCCGGCCTCGGAACGCCGCACCAAGAAAGCCGAACGTAGCGAGCGCCGCTCCGGCCTTTCCGGCGCCGACGGCATTCTCTTCGAAGCGCTTCGGGCCGAACGCACCTCGATCGCGAAATCCCTCGGCGTGCCGCCCTATGTCGTCTTTCCCGACACGACGCTGATCGCCTTCGCCACCGAGCGGCCAAGGAGCCTGAAGGAGCTCTTAAACATCTCCGGCGTAGGGCAATCGAAGCTTGAACACTATGGCGATGCGTTTCTGGACGTCATTCTGGCAAACGACGACTAGACCGGAAAGAGGCGGTTGCAGAGGGCTGTCTAATGCAATCGAGTGATGTTCTGCGTGTCGGACCTCTTGTTTCCCCTAACGTCCGAGGGGAGCTTCAATGACAATTTTCAACAGAGCGGTGGTTTCGTTGCCGGGTGTGAGCGTATTGCTGGACATCTGCATGACGGGCAGGTTTTTATTCATGCGACGGCAGAAGACCGGTGGCGTGCTCGGCATGTGGGAGACATTTTCGGGCGCCCGGAACAGGACCGGGGCCGCACATGCATAGGCGGGAGACCGAGGTTTTCCGCGTGATTGCCGGAGCCTGTCGAATATTTCTTAATGGAATTTGAACGCGCCAACACGCAGGAGGCCATCCCTCCCATTCAGAAGCGTTTCGGACTTTTTGACGTCGAAATGGAAGCCGAGCTCTGGGATCAAGATCGGCATCTTGCAGTTCATCCACCGGTGAAGCTAGCCGCAAGGGATCCTGACGGTCATGCCGCAGTCGACGGGCAGGACATGGCCGTTGATGAAGGAGGCAATTCCGAGCGAGGTCGCAATCGGC
This sequence comes from Rhizobium sp. SEMIA 4085, assembly GCF_013004495.1. NCBI lineage: Bacteria > Pseudomonadati > Pseudomonadota > Alphaproteobacteria > Hyphomicrobiales > Rhizobiaceae > Rhizobium > Rhizobium sp. SEMIA 4085. Next base: position 16,905 of record NZ_JABEPH010000084.1, on the reverse strand, counting down.
GAAATCAAGGGCGGTGTTGTGCGGCCAGCTCCATCGTGCTGCGGAAGACTGCTTCCTGCTGGTTTCGGTTCAGCGCTGAACAAGACAAGCCGACCGCAATATGCTAACTCGGCGACAGTCGGAAGCATCGGAAGAAAGACCGTCAATGACCTCGCAATTCATCTCCCATCTGCGCGGCGAACTCTCCGCGCTCAAGGATGCCGGCCTTTACAAGTCCGAGCGCGTCATTACCTCGAAGCAAGCCGGCGAAATCGCCATAGCCTCCGGCGAGCGCGTGCTGAACTTCTGCGCCAACAACTATCTTGGCCTTGCGGATAACGACGAGCTGGCCGAGGCGGGCAAAAAGGCACTCGACCGTTATGGATACGGCATGGCCTCCGTCCGCTTCATCTGCGGCACGCAAGAGGAGCACAAGCAACTCGAATCCCGCATTTCGTCGTTCCTCGGCATGGAGGACACGCTCCTTTATTCCTCCTGTTTCGATGCCAATGGCGGTTTGTTCGAGACGCTGCTTGGCGAGGAGGATGCGATCATCTCCGATGCGCTGAACCATGCCTCGATCATCGACGGCGTGCGGCTCTCCAAAGCCAAGCGTTTCCGCTATGCCAACAACGACATGACGGCGCTGGAAGAAGAGTTGAAGAAGGCCGAAGGCAGCCGCTTCAAGATGATCGCGACCGATGGTGTGTTCTCGATGGACGGGATCATCGCCAACCTGCAAGGTGTCTGCGATCTCGCGGAGAAATACGGCGCCATGGTCATGGTGGACGATAGCCATGCCGTCGGCTTCGTCGGCAGGCATGGCCGTGGTTCGCCGGAATATTGCGGCGTCGAAGGCCGTGTCGATATCACCACCGGAACGCTCGGAAAGGCACTCGGCGGTGCTTCGGGAGGTTATACTTCGGCAAAGGCCGAGATCGTCGACTGGCTGCGGCAGCGCTCGCGGCCCTATCTCTTTTCCAATACGCTTGCGCCGGTCATTGCCGCCGCCTCGCTCAAGGTCTTTGATCTGATCGAGAACGGCAACGCGTTGCGCGAAAAACTTTCAGCGAATGCTGCGCTCTTCCGCACGGAGATGACCAAGCTCGGCTTCACGCTGGCGGGCGAGGGGCATCCGATCATTCCCGTGATGCTCGGCGATGCCAAGCTCGCACAGGACATGGCGGCGCTGATGCTGAAGAAGGGTATTTACGTGATCGGCTTTTCGTTCCCGGTCGTGCCCAAGGGCCAGGCGCGCATCCGCACGCAGATGTCGGCGGCGCATTCCAGCGCAGATGTCGAGCGCGTGGTTGCGGCCTTCGCGGAAGCGGGCAGGGAACTAGGCGTCATTTGACGCCGCTTGCTCCATCTTCAGCCCGGCGGGAGAAGGGATGAAGAGCAAATAACGATGTGCCGTGCTCCCCGAGGGGAGAAAGGAAACAGCGAAGCTGGGCACTATACAAGACGGGAAACCTCGAATGTCGAATATGATGAAGGCGCTGGTCAAGTCGAAACCGGAAGTCGGGCTCTGGATGGAAAACGTCCCGGTTCCTGAGGTCGGGCCGAACGACGTTCTGATCCGCGTCAGGAAGTCGGCGATCTGCGGTACGGATGTCCATATCTGGAACTGGGACCAGTGGGCGCAGAAGACCATTCCGGTGCCGATGGTCGTCGGTCATGAGTTCTGCGGCGAGATCGCCGAGGTCGGTTCCGCCGTCACCAGATACCATGTCGGCGAACGGGTCTCCGGCGAGGGCCATATTGTCTGCGGCAAGTGCCGCAACTGCCGCGCCGGCAGGGGGCACTTGTGCCGCAACACGCTTGGCGTCGGCGTCAACCGTCCCGGCTCCTTCGGCGAGTTCGTCTGCATTCCGGAAGCCAATGTTGTGCCGATCCCGGACGACATCCCGGACGAGATCGCCGCGATCTTCGATCCATTCGGCAATGCGGTTCATACAGCACTTTCTTTCGATCTCGTCGGCGAGGACGTGCTCGTTACCGGTGCAGGCCCGATCGGCATCATGGGCGCGCTCGTCGCCAAACGTTCCGGCGCCCGCAAAGTCGTCATCACAGACATCAACCCGCACCGGCTGGATTTGGCGCGCAGACTCGGCATCGACCACGTCGTCGATGCGTCGAAGGAGAACCTTGCCGATGTCATGAAGGCGATCGGCATGACGGAGGGTTTTGACGTCGGCCTGGAAATGTCGGGTGCAGCACCCGCCTTCCGCGACATGATCGACAAGATGAACAATGGCGGCAAGATCGCAATCCTTGGCATCGCGCCGGCTGGTTTCGAGATCGACTGGAACAAGGTCATCTTCAAGATGCTGAACCTCAAGGGCATCTACGGTCGCGAGATGTTCGAGACCTGGTACAAGATGATCGCCTTCGTGCAGGGCGGGCTCGATCTGTCGCCGGTCATCACGCACCGTATCAAGATCGATGAATTCCGGGACGGCTTCGAGGCGATGCGCTCAGGCAATTCCGGCAAGGTCGTGATGGATTGGAACTAAGGGAACAACGATGATCTACCAAGGAAGCTGCCACTGCGGCAAGGTCGCATTCGAGGTGGACGGAGACTTCAAGACGGCTATCGATTGCGATTGCTCGCTCTGCCGCCGGCGGGGCGGCCTGCTTGCTTTCGTATCGCGCGACAAGCTAAAGCTGCAGACGCCGGAAGAAAACAAGTCGACCTATACTTTCAACAACCATGTCATCAAACATCACTTTTGCAGCAACTGCGGTATTGCACCCTACGGCGAAGGCGTTCTTCCGAACGGCGATCCCATGGCATCGGTCAACCTACGCTGTATTCCCGTGATCGATCTCGGTTCTCTGGAAATCATGCCTTACGATGGTGCGTCCCGATAGCGATGGGCGGCGGATATCCTGCAGTGGCAGCTAAAAACCAGTAAGATCTCTCGTTGCCGTGGCGAGAATTCTTGCTCCCCTTGTCTTCTTGCGGTGACATCCTATCTAAGCGAAGCAATCGCTTGAGCGGTTTCCAGCCTGTGGATAAGGCTTTTTCCGTGTTTTCGACGGCTTTTTTGGTGGAAAAGCTTGACGGGAACAAAAATTGTGGGAATCACCGTTCGACTTGAAAAGCGGTGAAGTTGGTCGAGGCGGATCGCACATAACCATGGCCGGAAGTTTCGAAGCACTAAAGCTCTGTCGTCCGGCATCAGCGATCGTGGTTAATTGGGCTTTAAAGGTCATCCCGTTAGGTGGGTAAGGTGATTCGAGGCTTGGGTTTGCGCACTCAGGCTTCGAGGGCCGTTCATCGAGCGAGTTTGAATAGCGTCAGGAAGGCGACGATATAAATGGTAACCAAGGTCAAAGAGAACGAAGAAGCGGAAGTCGAACGCGACGGCGCATCCGACGGCCCTCTTCTCGATCTTTCCGATGACGCGGTCAAGAAAATGATCAAGGCCGCGAAGAAGCGCGGCTACGTGACGATGGACGAGCTGAATGCCGTTCTTCCGTCAGAGGAAGTGACGTCCGAGCAGATCGAAGACACGATGGCGATGTTGTCCGATATGGGCATCAATGTCATCGAAGACGAAGAAGCCGAAGAGGCGGGCCAGAGCGGCGGTGACGACGACGATGCGGGCGGCGATGACGAGAGCGAAGGCGGCGAACTCGCGCCTTCGGGCGGCACCGCGCTCGCAACGGCAAAGAAGAAGGAGCCGACCGATCGCACCGACGATCCCGTGCGCATGTATCTGCGCGAGATGGGTTCCGTCGAGCTCTTGTCGCGCGAAGGCGAAATTGCCATCGCCAAGCGCATCGAGGCCGGCCGCGAAACCATGATCGCCGGGCTCTGCGAAAGCCCGCTCACCTTCCAGGCGCTCATCATCTGGCGCGACGAACTGAACGAGGGCACGACCCTGCTACGCGAGATCATCGATCTCGAAACGACCTATTCCGGTCCGGAAGCCAAGGCCGCCCCGCAGTTCCAGAGCCCTGAAAAAATCGAGGCTGACCGCAAGGCCGCCGAAGAGAAGGAAAAGACCCGCCGCATGCGTTCCGGCGACGACGACATCACCGATGTCGGCGGCGAAGGCATGCCCGTTGAGGAAGAGGAAGAGGACGAAGACGAATCCAACCTCTCGCTCGCAGCCATGGAAGCGGAGCTGCGGCCGCAGGTCATGGAGACGCTCGACCTCATCGCCGAGACCTACAAGAAGCTGCGCAAGCTGCAGGACCAGCAGGTCGAGCAGCGCCTTGCCGCGACCGGCACGCTGTCTTCCGCTCAAGAGCGCCGCTACAAGGAACTCAAGGACGAGCTGATCAAGGCCGTCAAGTCGCTGTCGCTCAACCAGAACCGCATCGAGGCTCTCGTCGAGCAGCTTTACGACATCAACAAGCGCCTCGTTCAAAACGAGGGCCGCCTGCTGCGTCTGGCTGAATCTTATGGCGTCAAGCGCGACTCGTTCCTGGAGCAGTATCAGGGTGCCGAGCTCGATCCGAACTGGATGAAGTCGATCGGCAATCTGGCTGCGCGCGGCTGGAAGGAATTCGCCAAGGGCGAGAACACGACGATCCGTGACATCCGCCAGGAGATCCAGAACCTCGCCACGGAAACCGGCATCTCGATTTCGGAATTCCGCCGCATCGTGCACATGGTGCAGAAGGGCGAACGCGAAGCGCGCATCGCCAAGAAGGAAATGGTCGAAGCGAATCTTCGCCTCGTCATCTCCATCGCCAAGAAGTACACCAACCGCGGCCTGCAGTTCCTCGACCTCATTCAGGAAGGCAATATCGGCCTGATGAAGGCGGTCGACAAGTTCGAATACCGCCGCGGCTATAAGTTCTCCACCTATGCGACATGGTGGATCCGCCAGGCGATCACCCGCTCGATCGCCGACCAGGCGCGCACGATCCGCATTCCGGTGCACATGATCGAGACGATCAACAAGATCGTCCGCACGTCCCGCCAGATGCTCCACGAAATCGGCCGCGAGCCGACGCCGGAGGAACTGGCCGAAAAGCTCGCCATGCCGCTCGAAAAGGTTCGCAAGGTCCTGAAGATCGCCAAGGAGCCGATCTCGCTCGAAACCCCCGTGGGCGACGAGGAAGATTCGCACCTCGGCGATTTCATCGAAGACAAGAACGCGCTGCTGCCGATCGACGCCGCCATCCAGGCGAACCTGCGCGAGACGACGACGCGTGTTCTCGCCTCGCTCACGCCGCGCGAGGAACGCGTGCTGCGCATGCGCTTTGGCATCGGCATGAACACGGACCATACGCTCGAGGAAGTCGGCCAGCAGTTCTCGGTTACCCGCGAACGTATCCGTCAGATCGAGGCGAAGGCGCTGCGAAAGCTAAAGCATCCGAGCCGCTCCAGAAAGCTTCGCAGCTTCCTGGACAGCTAAGGGCCGTGGCTGCGATGACAGCCTTGCGGTTGACTGATTGATGATCGAAGAGCCGGGTCCGTCCCGGCTCTTTCTTTTGGGGTTCCCAGACATTCCGTCGCTTTCCGCGCGGCTCAATGGTATAGTCCGGACGATACGGGGGACGGGACCGGCCGCAGCGCGTGAGCGAAGGTCGCCACATGCCTGCGTGGACCAAAACCCTCCGTAGGGAGGTGTGCAATGACCACATACGTCATGCTTATCAGCTGGACGGATCAAGGCGTTCGCAGTGCACGCGACTCGGCAAAAAGGCTGGACGCGGCAAAGAAGGCGCTCGGCGAGATGGGCGGCTCCTTCAAGGATTTCTTTCTGACGATGGGTGAATACGACATGGTCTCGATATGCGAGGCGCCGGACGACGCGGTGATGGCGCGGTTCACGCTGCAGCTTGCGACGGCCGGCAACGTTCGCACCAAAACGCTGAAGGCGTTCCCGGAGGCTGCCTATCGCGAAATCATAGGCTCGCTCGGCTAGCGGCGATCGGCCTGCGGATCGCAGCCTCGTGAAGGTAAAAGATGTGGACGATCCGCCGCGCGACCTTAGCTCGGTCGCGCGGCAAAGCACTTTTTTGTTTTGCGGCTTGATGCTGCCTTCTTAAAAGGCCACATCCGTACCTTGTCGGAGAGCATAATTCGCGGGCATGCAGAAGTTCGTCGCAAAGCGCTGGGGAGAGATCAGTTGGGGTGTCACAGCCTCGATCGCGCTGCATATTGCCGTCGTTGCGTTTTTCCTGGTGAAGCTGCCTGAAAAGACGCCGCAGCCGCCGGAAGAGGAGACGGTGAACGTCGATCTCGTGCCTCCGCCGGAAGAGGAAAAGAAGCCGGAGGAGAAGAAGGCCGAGGAAAAAAAGGCGGAAGAGCAAAAGCCGCCCGAGAGACCTCCCGAACTGCCGAAGATCGAGGAGAAGGCTGAGCAGAAACCGCCAGCACCCCCGCCACCTCCGCCGCCACCACCTCCTCCGGCGCCGGAAGCCAAGCCGGAAGAGAAGCCGTCCGAACCGCCGAAATCCGAAGCCAGGAACAATCCCTCCGACAAGGAGGGGAAGGGACAGGGAATGCCCGTCCTGAGGCCCGTCTTCGAATTTGGCGACAAGGATAGTGGCCCGCGCAAATCCGAAACGGGCAATGCTTCGGCGGGGGCTGGCAAGCCGCCGACGCCGCCCGACGAGCCGAAACCGGATGAGCCCAAACCTGCCGAAACGGCCGCGGCAAAGCCTCCCGCCACGGACCAGCCGCCGGCAAACCCGGTGCCGGACGATGTCAATCTGCCGCAGGTTGATGTGGCCAATATCGATCCGCAGAAGAACGGACCTGCGGCTGGCGCAGAAGACCAGGCGAAAATCGGTTTCGAACAGGCAAAGCCTGCGGACCAGCCCAAGATCGACCAGACGGAAACGACGAAGGCCGAAAAGCCTGCCGAGCTGAAGGAAGCAAAGACGCTGTTCTCGCAGAACGAAACGGATGATCCGATCGCCCGGACCGCCATGGGCAACATGCCGCGCGGGAGGCGGGCCGCGCAGCTTTGCAGCACCGAGCTTCGCGAGCAACTGGTTCACGGATCGCCCGCTTACAATCCGGTGATGGTCCCCACTTACGCGCTGCCGCGCGGTACGGTGCTCGATGTCCGGCGCGGTGCCTTCCGCACGCGCGAGGGCTGGTACGACGTTCAATTCCGCTGCGAGGTGGACGAGGGCGTAACCAAGGTCGTCTCGTTTGCCGTCGATGTCGGCGATCCGATCCCGCCCAGCCTGTGGCGGAGCCGTAATCTTCCGGAGTTCTGACACGGGCTCGCCCGCTCGCACCAGCCCTGCGCAAGTGAGCTCTCCTAGTCTGCTTTCATCGCTGAATGTTCCGGTGAATGAAAGGACGATGATGTCGAACGAGATCGAGCACTTCTTTGAAATGCAGGACGAGGCCGCAAGCCTGGCGTTTCTCGAACACAAGGGTGATGAGCTGACCGATATTCTGGTCGCAGCGCTCGAAGACGCCCTGAAAATTCTCTCCGACGAAATCCGGCCTGAAACACTTCACTGATCTCGGCAAAGACGTTGCGTGCTTCGCCTGCCGCTGGCAGAGTCCGGCCGGAAGGAGACGCTGCGTGGCCAAACGTCAGTTCACAATGCACCGTTCGGCGGTGGCCGGGGTGGAGGCCGTGGAAGCGGAAACCCGCCGCAGTTTCGCACGGCATACGCATGAACAATTCGGCATCGGCCTGATTGTCTCCGGTGCGCAGAAGTCGCTGAGCGGGCGCGGCATGGTCGAAGCGGAAGCCGGCGATCTCATCACCGTCAATCCGAACGAGGTCCATGACGGCGCACCGATCGGCGAGGGGCGGTCGTGGCGCATCCTCTATTTCGATCCGGCGATCATCGGCGATCTCGCGCAGGATGTCGGCGAAAGCGGAATGATGCGCTCGGAAATTCCGCGCCCCGTTATTCAAAACAGCGTCCTTGCAGCACGCTTCGCAAGCCTCTTTGCCGCAATCACCAGCCGCTCCACGAAAGATGACCTTGCACGCGAAGAACTGCTCCTCGGCGTTGTTGCAGCTGTGATGCGCGAACAGCCGATGCCGGAAGTAGCGCGTATGGCGCCGGGCACGATCGGCAAGGCGAAGAGCCTGATTGACGGCGATCCTCTCGCCAATGTCTCGCTTGCCGATCTTGCGCGCGAAAGCGGCCTTAGCCGGTTTCAGCTGCTGCGCGGTTTTGCGAAAGCAACCGGCATGACGCCGCATGCCTATCTGATCCAGGCGCGCATTCACATGGCCCGCCGCCTGATCGCTTCCGGCACGTCGCTTGCCGAGGCGGCCCTCGCCAGCGGCTTTGCCGATCAGAGCCACATGACACGCGTCTTCACGGCCAAATACGGCCTCACGCCGCGTGTCTATGCCACGGCACTTGCCTGACGGCCCGCAATTTCGTTCAAGAAGCTAATTCGTCTTTGCGGTTTTCTTCGTCCATCGAAACGGAGAATCCCATGACAAAGGCATTTCAGGGCTACATCTATCTGACACTGGCGATGATCACGGTCGGCAGCACGGTAATCGCCAGCAAGATCATCGCATCAAGCCTTCCGCCGTTTACGGCAACGGCGCTGCGTTTCGCCGCGGCCTTCCCCTTCTTCCTGCTTTTGATGCAAATCACCAGATTGCGGCTGCCGAAACTGTCGCGCCACGATTGGCTCATCCTCGTGACGCAGGCAGGAGCGGGCAGCGTCGGCTATACGACGTTGTTGATCTCCGGCCTGCAGCTGACGTCGGCGACGAATGCCGGCGTCATCATCGGCACGCTCCCGGTCGTCTCGGCGGTGATCTCGATCCTCGTTCTCGGCGAGAGGCCGCACCGCTTCCTGCTGCTTGCCATCGCGCTTGCTGCTTTCGGCGTATTCTGGGTCGCGTTGACGCCGGGCGCATCCGCAGGCGGCTCACTGACCGGGAATGTGCTGATCCTCGGCGCCGTCATCTGCGAGGGGCTATTCATTCTTCTCAACAAGCGCATGCAGAGCGAGATCCTGCCGCTCACGCAGTCGGCGCTGATGACCGGCATCGGTTTCTTCGTTGCCGGCATTCCGGCTCTCTTCGAAAGCCATGCCGCAAGCGGTTTTTCCGCAGCGGCGCTCTTAGCCGTCGTCTATTATGCGCTGGTGCCCACCGTCGGCGGCTTCATCTTGTGGTACGCGGGCTTAGAGCGCGTCAGCGGCAGCGAGGCTTCGCTGTTTACGGCAATCGCTCCGGTCTCCGCCGTCATTTTTGCCTTCGTGCTGCTCGGCGAGCCGGTCGGCTTCCATCAGATTTTCGGCGTCGCCTGTGTGCTCGCCGCCGTTCTGGGGCTCGGCTTGTCTGCACTTGCCCGGGTGCGGCGCGCGTGACGGTGACCCCTTGGGAAGCGCCGGGTTCGACCCTATCTAGGGACGGTGCAATCTTTCGAAGGCGAACGCTCATGTCAGACAAGCCGATCAAGATTCCCGGGCCTGATCATCCGATCACCGTAGACCACAATCCAGCGCGCGTCGTCGTCAAGCTCGACGGCAAGGTCGTCGCTGACACGCGCGATGCGTTGACATTGCGCGAGGCTTCCTATCCGCCAGTGCAGTATATTCCGCGCAAGGATGTCGACATGTCGGTGCTTCAACGCACCGACCACTCTACTTATTGCCCCTACAAGGGCGAGGCTTCCTATTACAGCATCACGCCTGGCGGCGAGCGCGCGAAGAACGCCATCTGGACGTATGAAAACCCGCATGCCGCGATGCGCGAAATCAAGGACCGTATGGCGTTCTATCCGGATCGTGTGGATTCGATCGAAGAACTGCAGGCACCTGAGGCCGGCGAGTTTTAGTGTCCCGTCCCGACAAGACAGCGCACGAGACCTTCCAGCGACACGCGGCCTGCGGGCAGGCCATCGGCGCCGGTGACGGTCGCGTGCGTGACGTTGCTTTCGGTCATCATCCGCATACCTTCCTCCACGGTCGATTTGCCGGGGATGCGGATCACGGTGTCGCTTGCGGGATTGCTGAGCGGCTCCATCAGCGCTTCGATCGGGATGACGCGGCTGCGGTTTACTTCCTTGACGAAGGCCTCGATGTAGTCGGTTGCGGGATTGAGCACGATATCGGCGGCCGAGCCCTGCTGGATGACCTCGCCATCGCGCAGAATGGCGACCTTGTCGCCAAGCCGCAATGCCTCGTCGAGATCGTGGGTGATGAAGACGACGGTCTTCTTCAGTTCTTTCTGCAGGTCGAGCAGCACGCTCTGCATGTCGACGCGTATCAGCGGGTCGAGGGCGGAAAAGGCCTCGTCCATCAGGAGTATCTCGGCATCGTTGGTGAGTGCACGGGCAAGACCGACACGCTGCTGCATGCCGCCCGAAAGCTGGTTCGGATAATGTCCGGCAAAGCCGTCGAGGCCGACGCGCTTGATCCAGATATTCGCACGCTCTTCGCGCTCGCCCTTCGGCACGCCTTGTATTTCCAGTCCGTAGACGGTGTTCTGCAGCACGTTGCGATGCGGCAGCAGGCCGAACTTCTGGAACACCATCGCCGTCCTGCGGCGGCGGAACTCGCGGAGTTCCTCTTCGCTCATCTTGCAGATGTCGATATCGCCATAGAGCACTTCGCCCGCTGTCGGGTCGATCAGACGGTTGATGTGGCGGATCAGCGTCGACTTGCCGGAACCGGAAAGCCCCATAATAACGGTGATGCTGCCGCCTGGAATCGAGATGTTGATATCTTTCAGTCCGAGGACATGGCCGTGCTCCTTGTTGAGCTCGGTTTTCGATATGCCCTTGGTGACGGCTTCGATGAAATCGCCGCCACGCGGACCGAAAATCTTGTAGAGATTGCGTATTTCAATCGACTGACTAGCCATGCACGATTTCCCGGTGCTTCTGCAGCCTGAGACCATAGGCCTGGCTGATGCGGTCAAAGATGATGGCGATGCCGACGATGGCGAGACCGTTGAAGACGCCGAGGGTAAAGTACTGGTTGGCGATGGCCTTGAGGACCGGTTGGCCGAGACCTTGTACGCCAATCATCGAGGCGATGACGACCATGGCGAGTGCCATCATGATCGTCTGGTTGATGCCGGCCATGATGGTCGGCAACGCCAAGGGAAGCTGGACGTTGCGCAGCTTCTGCCAGCTCGATGAACCGAAGGCGTCGGCCGCTTCGAGCACGTCCTTGTCGACCATGCGGATGCCGAGATTGGTGAGGCGTATCATCGGCGGCAAGGCATAGATGACGACGGCGATCACGCCAGGCACGCGGCCGATGCCGAGCAGCATGACGACCGGGATCAGATAGACGAAGCTCGGCATGGTCTGCATGACGTCGAGTACCGGATTGACGGCATTCTGGAGCCGGTTGGAACGCGACATGCCGATGCCGATCGGAATGCCGATCGCAACCGAAAGCACCGTGCAGACGAAGATCATCGAAACAGTCTTCATCGTGTCTTCCCACATGTCGAACCAGCCGATCAGGAAAAGTGTCGCGGCGCAGCCGATGACAATCTTCCAATTGCGGCTCCCAAGCCAGGCAATGCCGGCGACGACCAGGATCACCAGCGGCCAGGGCGTGCCGGTGAGCAGCCTTTCAGCCCAGATCAGAAAGCTTTGCAGCGGGCTGAACAGCCCTTCGATGCTGTCGCCGTAGGCGCGGGTAAAAGTGCGAAAGCCTTCGTCCACGTTCTTCTTCAGAACGCGCAGCGTGTCGGCATCCATTGTCGGAAATTTCCAGAGCCAATCCATGTCAGTTCCCCATGGCTAAAGCGGCGGCGGCCCTGTTCTTCTTATGGCCGTCGCGCAAAAGGATCGGGCCGGCGGTGCCTGGATGTCAAGCACCGCCTGCTTTGCGGATCATGAGGGATCAGAGGGAAGCCTTGATCTTCTCGGCGACTTCCGGAGAGACCCATTCCTTCCACAGGGCTTCGTTTTCCTTGAGGAAGTGCTTGGCGCCGTCTTCGCCGGTAGCCTGGTTGTCGGTCATCCAGGCGATCAGCTTGTTAACGGTGTCGTTCGTCCAGGCGCGCTTGTTGAGATAATCCATGGCCGGGCCGGCGCGATCGGCAAAGGTTTTGCTCACGAGCGTCTGAACGTCGTCGGCCGGCCAGGCGTTCGGCTTGGGATCGGGGCAATCGGCAACCGAGGTACAGCGCTTCCATTCCGCCGCATCGTATTCGGAGCCGTAGCCGAGTTTCACCATCTCATATTTGCCGAGGAGCGAGGTCGGGGCCCAGTAGTAGCCGACCCAGGGCTGTTTGCCTTCGTAGGCCTTGGCGATGGAACCGTCGAGGCCGGCTGCCGAGCCGGTATCAACCAGCGTGAAGCCGGCCTTGTCGCCGCCATAGGCCTTGAAGAGCTGCGAGGTCACGACCGTTCCGCCCCAGCCCTGAGGGCCATTGAAGACGGCGCCCTTGCTCTTGTCTTCGGGAGCAGGGAAGAGTTCGGGATGCTTGAAGAGATCGGGGATCGTCTTGATGTCTGGATGGGCTTCGGCGATGTATTTGGGGATCCACCAGCCCTGGATCGCGCCGTCTGAAAGGATTTTCGAGGCAGCGACCACCTTGCCGCCTTCCAGGCCGCGCTTCACGATTTCCGGCTGGAGGCTGACCCAGGCTTCCGGCGCGACATCCGGCTCACCCTTTTCAGCCATTGATGTGAGCGTCGGAACCGTGTCGCCGCTGACGATCTCGGCGGTGCATCCATAGCCTTCCTCGAGGATGATCTTGTCGAGGTTTGCGGCAACTTCGGCCGATTGCCAGTTCATGCTGGCGATGGTGACGTTGCCACACTCCGCAGCCGATGCCGCGCTCGAAAGGCCGATCAGGCCGGCTGCAAGGACGGTTGAAGCCAAAAGTGCTTTCATTTTCTTGTTCCCTCTGGTCGCGGTGTGACGTGAACCCGGCGCCTGCGGCACCGCGTCCGCCAGCAAGCCTATTGAGCATGCTTTCATGCGCCACGCGCCATTCCGCTTGCGTCAAAAAATGGCGCATTGACGCTTTCTTTCAATGGCTGATCAAGTGCTTTGTCGCGATCGGAACAATTGTTCCAATGGGCGCAAATTGTGCCTGCGAACTTGCTGCGCGTGACAAGTGGATCATTCGGGCGGATCATTCAGAAACGACGCCTCTTGTGCCTGATCTTGCAAAGGCCGGGACGCCGCGGGGCTGGAAATCGGCGGATCACGCATATTTCTCACCTATACTGTCGGGCCTTGCGCTCGCCATCCGTCCTATGATCGTCAACAGAATATGGGAGAACGACAATGCCTTACATCGACGGATTCGTCGTGGCTGTTCCGAAAGCCAATATCGAGGCTTACAAGAAGTTGGCGAATCTCGCCGGCTCGATCTGGAAGGAGCACGGTGCGCTCCAATATGTCGAGTGCCTTGCCGACGACGTGCCCTATGGCGAACTCACCTCGTTTCCGCGTGCGGTGATGGCGAAGGAGGACGAAGTGGTAGGGTTTTCCTGGATCGTCTATGGATCGAGGAAGGAGCGCGACGATATTGTGGCCAAGGTCATGTCCGATCCACGCCTGCAGGGCGATGAATGGAAAACGGTCTTTGATGGCAAGCGAATGATCTATGGCGGCTTCGAAACCGTCATCGAGCTGTGAAAAAGGAGTTTCATGCCCCAAACGATCATCTCCGTTTCAACCCGGGGGCAGGGCCTCTACGAATTTACGGACCAGACGACTGCCTTCGTCCGCGCAAGCGGCGTGGACGAAGGTTTGCTCACCGTCTTCGTGCGCCACACTTCCTGTTCGCTCTTGATTCAGGAAAACGCCGACCCGGATGTGCAGACGGACCTTAATGCCTTCTTCCGCCGGCTCGTGCCGCCGTCATCGGACCCATCGATGCGCTGGATCGTCCATACGACCGAAGGCCCGGACGACATGCCCGCTCATATAAAATCGGCGTTGACGCAGGTTTCGATCGGCATTCCCGTTACCAGCGGCAGACTGGGGCTCGGCACCTGGCAGGGGCTCTATCTCTTCGAGCATCGCGACCGTCCTCATCGTCGCGAAATCGTGCTGCATCTCAGCGCCTGAACCGAACGTGAATGCGCAATTCGAACATCGTTCAGCTTTAGCCCTCTATTGTCGAATCATCCCCGAAAGGGTTCGAGCGTCCATTGAACGAGGGAAGTCCCCAATGACCAATTTCATTGCAAAGGCATCGTTTGCCGCTTTGCTTGCCGTTACTTCGATCCCCGCCACCGTCTCGACTGCTGCCGCAGCAGGCCCGGAGCGCGCGGTGGTCATTGACGTCCAGTATCATCGCCCGCCACCGGTCTACCGCGGTTGCTCGCCGGTCGCGGCTGTTCGCAAGGCTCGCTGGACCGGTCTGCGCGACGTGCGCGTCGTCAATGTCACACCGCGCCGTGTCGTCGTTGCCGGCCGCGACCGCCGCGGCTGGGACCGCATGGCATTTGCGAATGTCCGCGGCTGCCCTCTGATTCGCCGTTAAACAGTAGCAGCCGCCGGCCTTTCAGACGCGGCGGCACAAGAACCGCCTTTGCCAATTCTTCTCGGATCACGGCAAGGGCGGTTTTCTATTACCAAAAGTGCGGCCGCAAAAATGAAAAAAGCCTCGCGACGGGCGAGGCTGAGTTCTAGGCCGCTTCGGGGAAAAGAAGAAGCGACGCTCATTTCATTAGTACCGTCGAGTACGGCTGCAAAGTGCACTTTTGTCAATTCCGGTACGCTTTTGTGTTCGGGGATATATTTTTTACCGGGCTTTATCGGCTTGAATTAGAACGTTCCAAACCCATCCGACAACGGAGTGACAGCGCTTCAATTCATTTCTTGACAAATTTGGAACGTTCCAATTTACTCCAAGTATTCTTGGAGGAGGTGGCATGAAAGAGTCCGCGCCCGCTGAGAGAACGGATCACTGGAGATGCAGTCGATGATCGGGGGACAATCATGAGCAGGGAGCGCGTGACCGTTATCGACATTGCGAACGCCGCCGGCGTTTCAAAGTCGACCGTGTCGCTCGTGCTGCAGGGAAGCTCGCTCGTTAACAAAACGACGCGCGCCAAGGTGAATGCCGCAATGCGCGAGCTTGGTTATGTCTATAATCGGGGCGCTGCTAATCTGAGGCAGGCGAACGCCAAGTCAAAAATCGTCGGCATGGTCGTCAACGATCTGACGAACAGCTTCTTCGCCGAGCTCGCCGTCGGCATCGACAGCGTCATGCAGTCGGCGGGTTACGTGCAGTTTCTAGCCAACACCGGCGAGAATATCGACCGGCAGCGCGAAGTCATTGCATCGATGCGCGAACACGGGATTTCCGGGCTCATCATCTCGCCGGCCCGCGGCACGGAGGCTGCAGATTTCGCGGCGCTCGCCAATGCCGGAATCCCTGTCGTGATGGCCGTCCGCAATGTGCCAGGTGCGCGGGTGTCATCGCTGACGTCGGATAATCACGCGGGAGCGGCCGCCTCCGTCGCGCATCTTGCCAAGCTCGGCCATCGCCGCATCGCCTTTCTCGGCGGCTTTCCGGATACCGCCGTCTTTACCGAGCGCTTTATGGGATATCGAGACGCGCTGATCGACGCGGGGCTGGATTTCGACGCGGATCTGGCCATCGGAGCGGCACCCTCGCGAGCGGGCGGCGTCGAGGCGATCGAGCGGGCGATGCGGCTTGCTGTCCCTCCGACGGCTGCGGTCTGCTTCAACGACGCGGTTGCCTTCGGCGTCTGTGACGGGCTTCGAAGCCGCAAAATAGAGCCTGGCGCCGAGTTCGCGGTGGTCGGTTTCGACGATGTGATCGAGGCAAAGACGGCGGTGCCGGCGCTGACGACCGTTTCCGTCGATCCGCAAGGCATGGGGCGCCGGACAGCGCAGCTGCTTCTAAAGCAGATCAATTCGGGGGCGGCTGAGCCCGAAGCGCTCGTCAAAAGCGTGCGCCTCGTCGTGCGTCAAAGCTGCGGCACAGGCATTCAAGGAGGAGTGCGATGACGAATTGGGGTTTGATCGGTGCCAGCACGATCGCCAGGGAATGGGTGATCGGTGCGATCCGCGCAGCGGGCGGCGAGGCCGCCTCGGTGATGAGCACGGACGCGGCGCGCGGCAAGACTTACGCGGCCGAGAACGGCATTGCGAAGTCGGTGACCAGCGTTGCCGACCTCGTCAATGATCCGGATGTCGAGGCTGTCTACATCTCGACCACCAACGAACTTCACCGCGACCAGGCGCTGGCGGCGATCCAGGCGGGCAAGCATGTGCTGTGCGAGAAGCCGCTGGCAATGAGCCAGGCCGATGCGAATGCGATGGTAAAGGCTGCCAGGCAGGCGGGTGTGGTGATGGCGGCGAACCACCACCTGCGCAATGCCGCCACCCACCGCGCCATGCGCGATGCAATTGCAGCGGGCAAGATCGGCAAGCCGCTCGCTGCCCGTGTCTTTCACGCCGTCTATCTGCCGCCGCATCTGCAGGGCTGGCGGCTCGACCGGCCAGAGGCGGGCGGCGGCGTCATCCTTGATATCACCGTGCACGATGCCGATACACTGCGCTTCGTGCTCGGCGACGATCCGGTCGAGGCGATCGCCTTCGGCCAGAGCGGCGGCATGGGCAAGTCGGGGCTGGAGGATGCCGTGATGGGCGTACTGCGCTTCAAGTCCGGCGTCATCGCGCAGTTCCATGACGGTTTTACCACGAAATATGCAAAGACCGGCTTCGAGGTGCATGGCAGCGATGGATCGCTCGTTGCCAGTAACGTCATGACTCAGCGTCCAGTCGGCCGCGTAACCCTACGGAATGCAGAGGGCGAGACAGAACTCGAATGCAAAAACACCAATCTCTACGAGGTTACGCTCAGGGCCTTCCACGACGCTGTTGCTGGGAAGGGCAGGCCGTCGGCAACGGGCGAAGACGGCGTCTGGTCACTTGCGACCGGCCTTGCCGTCGTCGAATCCGCAAGGACCGGCAAGGTGGTCAAGATCGAGCCGGGGCTCTGACATGGACACGCACGTCACACCCGCCGCTGCTGCAGCCCTTATCGCCGA
>NZ_JABEPH010000718.1:0-514 GCF_013004495.1 Rhizobium sp. SEMIA 4085 | reverse complement strand
CGCGAAATGCTCATCATCCTGGCTGTGGCGGGCGACCGAAGCCGCTAACCTGGAAGGTTCTACGGAGGTATTACGATATGAGAGTTTTAGTAACAGGCGGCAGCGGCAAACTGGGTAGAGCCACGATCAAGCATCTGGTTGAGAGCGGCCACGACGTCATCAACGCGGATACGATCGCGCCGCCAGAAAACCTCTGCCCCTTCGTCAAGGTCGATTTCGAGGACATGCGCGCCACGATCGAGGCGATCAGTGGCTTTGATTGGGACCACAATCGCAACACTGAAGCCGTCGTGCATCTGGCCGCTGTGCCGATGCCGGGACGAGTTGCACCTGCTGACGTTTTCCGGGTCAACACCATCTCGACCTTCAATGTTTTCGAGTCATGCCGATTGCTCGGCATCAAGAACATCGTGTGGGCGTCGAGCGAGACCCTGCTCGGCATTCCTTACGAGATCAAGCCTGACTATCTGCCGGCGGACGAGAATTACCAGTCGCGCCCGGAAACGTCCTATTC
>NZ_JABEPH010000083.1:0-18587 GCF_013004495.1 Rhizobium sp. SEMIA 4085 | reverse complement strand
ACACCCGCGCGCGTCGGACTCAGCGGCGCGCGGCAGGAGTCGACGAGCAGCGTGCGAGAAGCGCAGGCGTCCGTGAGAGTGGGCCGGAAGGACGAAGCCCGTGCCAAGTTCGAAGCGATGGCCAACGATCCGGAAACACGTGAACTTGGCCTTCGCGGGCTCTATCTCGAGGCCAAGCGCCTCGGCGCCAACGAGGCCGCACGCCAATATGCCGAAAAGGCGGCCGACAGCGCGCCTTACCTGCCCTGGGCAGCGCAGGCGACGCTCGAATACCGCAGCCAGGCCGGCCGCTGGGACGACGCCATCCTGCTTCTTGAGCAACAGAAGGCCGCGCGTGTCGTCGAAAAGCAGGATGCGGAACGCTTGCGCGGAGTTCTGCTGACGGCTCGCGCCGGCGACAAGCTCGAAGGCGATCCGGCCGGTGCGCGCGACGACGCGATGCATGCGCTGAAGCTCATTGCCGATTTCGAACCGGCCGCGATCATTGCCGCCAAGGCGCTTTTCCGTGACGACAAGCTGCGCAAGGCCGCCTCAATCCTCGAACAGGCCTGGAAGGCAGGGCCACACCCCGAGATCGGCCGCACCTATGTGCTTGCCCGAAGCGGCGATTCCGCCGTCGATCGCCTGAAGCGAGCCGAACGGCTGGAAGCCCTGCGCCCCAACAACGTCGAATCCCTGCTGGTGGTCGCACAGGCGGCTCTCGATGCGCAGGATTTCGCCAAGGCCAGGGCCAAGGCCGAAGCGGCAGCGCGCATGCAGCCGCGTGAAGCGGCCTTCCTGCTGCTTGCTGATATCGAGGAAGCCGAGACCGGCGACCAAGGCCGTATACGCCACTGGCTGGCGCAGGCGCTGAAGGCGCCGCGCGATCCGGCCTGGGTGGCTGACGGCTTCGTTTCGGACAAATGGCTTCCCGTCTCACCCCTCACCGGCCGTCTCGACGCCTTCGAATGGAAGGCGCCCTTCGGTCAGCTTGAAGGACCGATCGAGGACGGCTCCGCCGTCTCGATCGATACCGCGCTGAAGACCCTGCCGCCCGTTCGCGAGACACGGCCAGAAAGCCCGGCCAACGATCATCGCATCATTGAACTGGAGCGCGCCGCGACGATTGCAGAGGCCGCGCGGCCGGCTCCTGCTGCCGCACCGAAGCCTGGCTTGCCCGCGACGGCGTCCAAACAGCCAGAGCCGATTGCCGCACAGCCAGAGCCGAAACCCTTTTATGGAATGCCGGACGACCCTGGCGTTCGCAACATGAAGGCGGAACCGGAACCCAAGACACGACTCCGCCTTTTCTGAAATGGAATAAAATCCGCATGTTCGAACGTTTTCAGGCATTCTTCCAAAAGCTCACCGCAAACAACCCCAAGAAGGGTTTTAGCCCTGACGATCCCCGCATTGCCGTTGCCGCTCTCTGCATGCAAGTGATGGAAGCGGACGGTAAGATCAAGGACAGCGAAAAGAAGCGGCTCCGCAAACTGCTCAAGGAGCAGTACGGCCTTGACGGAAAGCCGCTTGAGGCAGTGATTGCGGCTGGCCAGGAAGCCGAGAGCAGCGCCGTCGACTATTACCGCTTCACCTCCGACCTGAAACGCCATCTCGATACCGAGCAACGGCTGGAACTCATCGGCATTCTCTGGGACATCGTCTATGCCGACGGCGAACGCAGCGAGATGGAGGACCACGTTATTTGGCGGATCGCCGATCTCTTGGGTGTTTCCTCCCGCGAGCGCATCCAGAAACGTCAGGAGGCAGCCGCACGGGTGACCGATACGGTGGTGGTGCAAGACGATGCCGATTGACCGTCCGATCAAACGCGACAAGCGCCCCATACTGATCATCCTGCACCAGGAACGCTCCAGCCCAGGCCGCGTCGGCCAGCTCCTGGCCAACAAGGGCTATAACCTCGACATTCGCCGCCCGGTTCTGGGCGACAAGCTGCCCACTACGCTGGAGAACCATGCCGGTTCGGTCGTCTTCGGCGGGCCGATGAGTGCAAACGATCCAGACGAATTCATAAAGAGCGAGATCAACTGGCTGGACATTCCACTCAGGGAAAACCGCCCGTTCCTCGGAATCTGCCTTGGAGCGCAGATGCTGGTGCGCCATCTTGGCGGCAAGGTGCAGTCGAATGCGGACGGCTCGACCGAAATCGGCTGGTATCCGCTCCGCCCGACCGAAAAGGGCCGGCTGCTGATGCACTGGCCGAAGATGGTCTACCATTTCCATCGCGAGGGCTTCGATCTGCCGCACGGCGCCCATTTGCTTGCGGAAGGCGATACCTATCCCAACCAGGCCTTTCGCTACAACGGGAACGCCTGGGCGCTGCAATTCCACGCAGAGCTCACCCGCGTGATGATGCATCGCTGGGTCGTCCACGGCGCCCACCGTTTCATTCTGCCGAACGCGCAGCAGGGCCGGGAACATCTGGAGGGCCGAATGCTCTTCGATGCACCGCTCAAGGCGTGGCTGACCGAATTTCTCGATATCGTCTTTGAAGGCAAGACGGCTAAGGCCGTACCGGGCTCCATAGCTGCGCTGTCCGCATAGCGCGCATCAATCCACTTGAGACCAAGCGCTGCTGCTTTCCCATTGCGCTGCTCGTTATCTGCTGCGAAAAAGCCGGACGCATGAACTGGGCGGGTTCGCCAAGCGTGATTCGCCGCGGGTTTTCACGCGGCACTTGCCCGTTTAGCCGCCAATGGATACATGTCTGTCAGCAACGAACTGGAGACCAAGATGATTGCCCTCTTTCAAACCATTGATTTGGCTTTGAATCTTTATACTTGGGTGCTGATTGCGAGTGCCATTTTCTCATGGCTTTACGCCTTCAACGTCATCAATTCCTCGAACCAGTTCGTCAATTCGGTCGGCATGTTCCTCTATAATGTCACCGAGCCGCTGCTGCGGCCGATTCGCCGGCTGCTGCCGAATCTCGGCGGCATCGACATTTCGCCGATCATTCTGCTGCTGATTATCTTCTTCCTGCGCTCGCTGATGTGGAACACCATCTTCCCGCTGGTGGCGTGAACTCCGCCTGGAAGATATTCGATGATCATATACGACTCGCCGTTCGGTTGACCCCGAATGGCGGGCGCGACGCGATCGATGGCATCGAGGCCGATGCCGAAGGCGAGTGCCACATTAAGATCCGTGTCGCAGCGATTCCTGAGAAGGGAAAAGCGAACCAGGCGCTGATCGCGCTTCTGTCCAAGGCCCTCGGCATTCCGAAATCCTCGATTCAAGTGATGTCGGGCGATACATCGCGCAAAAAAGTCCTCCGGATCGGTAGCGGTCGGGAGGACTTGATGGAAAGGCTCGAAAAGCTTCTGAAGCTATAGCGTCTTACTTCGCCTTCTTGGCGCGCTCAACGGCTTCGAGGATCAGCTGACCGGCTTCCTTCGAATCGCCCCAGCCGAAAATCTTCACCCACTTGCCGGGCTCCAGGTCCTTGTAGTGCTCGAAGAAGTGTTCGATCTGCTTCAAGGTAATCTCAGGAAGGTCGGTGTAGTCCCTCACCTTCTCGTAGCGCAGCGTAAGGGCCGGCGACGGGACGGCGATGATCTTCTCGTCCTTGCCCGAATTGTCTTCCATCTTCAAAACGCCGATCGGGCGGACATTGATGACGCAGCCCGGAACCAGCGGACGCGTGCTGGCGATCAGGACATCGATCGGATCGCCGTCTTCCGAAAGCGTATGCGGCACGAAGCCGTAGTTGCCCGGATAGGTCATCGGCGTGTAGAGGAAGCGGTCGACGACCAGCGTGCCGGCTTCCTTGTCCATTTCATACTTGATGGGGTGACCGCCGACCGGAACTTCAACGATGACGTTGACATCTTCCGGAGGATTCTTGCCGATGGAAATGGCGTCGATGCGCATACGAAAACTCCCACGAGGTGAATTGTTCGCAGCCAAATAGTCCGTTTCATCCCGCAACGCAACATTTGCTGTTCGGGATGTTCAAGATTCGTCTGCAATATCGAGGAGCAGGGCGCCCATTTTCAGCTGCCGCCTCAAAGCGGTGCAGCGCTGTTTAAAAAGACGGAGGCTGGGCTTTTCAGTTCCAGATGAAGCCGATTTTCTTCAGCTGCCTGTGGTCGAAGCTTTCCATGCCTTCGCAGAAGTCAATGCCGCCATGGCCACGATAGAACTGGCTGGCATTCTCGTTTTCCTCCAGGCACCAGACCACCATACCCTTGCAGCCGAGTGATTTCAGGAGTCGCCGAGCCTCGCCGAACAGCATGCGCCCAAGACCAATGCCCTGGTACTCAGGACGAAGATAGAGCTCGTAGATCTCGCCTTCCTGCGGCAGCGCTCGAGCTCGATTGAGGCCAAGTGTGGCATAACCTGCGACCGTGCCGGCGACATCGAGAACGAGGAGGGTTGCCGGACCGCGCGTCGCCTTGCGCCACCAGTTCTCGCCGCGGCGCTCGATCATCTGCGTCAAAGCGCGATGTGGAATGATCCCGGCATAGGTGTGCTGCCAGGCGAGGCGATGCACCTCGGAAATGGCTTGGGCATCATGCGGTTCTGCCCGCCGGACATCGATCGACAACGTCTTCATAACGCTTACTCTGGTCTTCCAGCAGGCAATTAACCATACGCGATGATGCGTTTCGGCCGTTTGCCCACAGACTTAACATGTGGACGCTGAGCAAAATTTAACGCTTTTTTAACGATTGTCACAAGACGGAATCAGCGGGCCGCACAACAAAAAACCCCGGCGCCAGGCCGGGGTATGAAATGTCAGCAATTAGAATCGCTTAGGCGTAGCGTGCCTTTTCGAAACGCTTACGCTCGTTCGGGTCGAGATACATCTTGCGCAGACGGATCGACTTCGGCGTCACTTCGACCAGCTCGTCATCCTGGATCCAGGACAGCGCACGGTCGAGCGTCATGCGGATCGGCGGCGTGAGCTTGACGGCTTCATCCTTGCCGGCGGCGCGGATGTTCGTCAGCTTCTTGCCCTTCAGCACGTTCACTTCGAGGTCGTTGTCTCTGCTGTGAATGCCGATGATCATGCCCGCATAGACCTTTTCGCCGGCGTCGATGATCATCGGACCGCGGTCTTCAAGATTGAAGAGAGCATAGGCCACAGCTTCGCCGGAGTCGTTGGCAAGCAATACGCCGTTGACGCGGCCGCCGATCTCACCCTTGTATGGCTGATAGTCGTGGAAGAGGCGGTTCATCACGGCCGTGCCGCGCGTATCGGTGAGCAGTTCTGACTGGTAGCCGATCAGGCCGCGGGTCGGTGCGAAGAAGACAAGACGGACGCGGTTGCCGCCCGACGGACGCAGCTCGACCATTTCGGCCTTGCGCTCTGACATCTTCTGCACCACGACGCCCGAATGCTCTTCATCGACGTCGATGACGACTTCTTCGATCGGCTCGAGCATCTCGCCCGTTGCTTCGTCCTTGTGCATGACGACGCGCGGACGCGAAACGGCCAGCTCGAAGCCTTCGCGGCGCATTGTCTCGATAAGAACCGCAAGCTGCAATTCGCCGCGGCCCGATACGAAGAACGAATCCTTTTCGGAAGATTCTTCGATCTTCAGCGCAACGTTGCCTTCAGCTTCCTTGAACAGACGGTCGCGGATGACGCGCGAGGTGACCTTGTCGCCTTCTGTGCCGGCATAGGGGCTATCGTTGACGATGAAGGACATGGTGACCGTCGGCGGATCGATCGGCTGGGCCTGCAGCGGCTCGGTGATCGACGGGTCGCAGAAAGTATCGGCAACCGTGCCCTTAGAGAGGCCGGCTATCGCGATGATATCGCCTGCATGCGCCTCTTCGATCGGCTGACGCTCGATACCGCGGAAAGCGAGGATCTTGGAAATGCGGCCGGTCTCGATCGTCTTGCCGTCGGCATGCAGAACCTTGACCGGTTGGTTCGGCTTGATCGATCCGGAATTGATGCGGCCGGTGATGATACGGCCGAGAAAGGGGTTGGCTTCGAGGATCGTGCCGATCATCGTGAACGGACCTTCGTGAACGGTCGGCTCAGGAACATGCTCGAGCACGAGGTCGAGAAGTGGTGCGAGACCCTGGTCCTTCGGGCCTTCCGGGTTGACGTTCATCCAGCCGTCACGGCCAGAACCGTAAAGGATCGGGAAGTCGAGCTGCTCGTCAGTCGCGTCGAGGTTTGCAAACAGGTCGAAGACTTCGTTGATCACTTCCTCGTGGCGGCCGTCCGGACGGTCGATCTTGTTGATCGCGACGATGGGACGAAGACCAACCTTCAGCGCCTTGCCGACAACGAACTTCGTCTGCGGCATCGGACCTTCCGAAGCATCGACCAGCACGATCGCGCCGTCCACCATCGAGAGAATGCGCTCAACTTCGCCGCCGAAATCGGCGTGGCCCGGAGTGTCGACGATGTTGATGCGGACACCCTTCCACTCGACCGAGGTCGCCTTGGCGAGAATGGTAATCCCGCGTTCCTTTTCAAGGTCGTTCGAATCCATCACGCGTTCTGCAACGCGCTGGTTCTCACGAAACGAGCCGGACTGTTTCAGGAGCTCGTCCACCAGGGTCGTCTTGCCATGGTCAACGTGAGCGATAATCGCGATGTTGCGAAGTGCCATATGTTTCAAATCTCTGAGGCTGAGGCGCTACGTTCAAGGGAAAGCGCCAATTACGTTTGGCGCGCTCATACAGTGTTTTTCGCGTTTGCGAAAGGGGGGAAGGGCGATAGCGGCCATGTGGGCCTAGCTCACATGTTGGGGGTCGATGACCGTCCGCCAGAGTTCGGTATCGTTTCTGTCCATCAGCCGCACGGTCATCTGCTCGGTCTGCCCGTCGATTTCGACCAGTCCGAAGAACTGAAGGCCAGCAGACGGTGGCAGATTGGTATCCGCACCGCCAGGCGCGGCCTTAATGAACCGCACCTCTGGGCCGAAGGTCATGTCGAGCTCCTGCGCTCCGTAGGTCCCGGAATGCAACGGCCCGGAGACGAATTCCCAGAACGGCAAGAACTCCCGGAATTTCGCCTTGGCCGGATCGTAATAATGCGCCGCAGTGTAGTGGACGTCAGCCGTCAGCCAGACGATGTTCGAAATCGCCGCATCGCGGATGAAGCGCAGCAGATCAGCAAATTCCAACTCTCGCCCGAGCGGCGCTCCATTGTCGCCGTTAGAGAAGGACTCGCTGCCTCGGCGCTTTCCGTAATCATCCCAGATGACAAGTCCGAACGGCATATCGCAGGCAATCACCTTCCATGTTGCCGTCGAGCGCACCAGTTCGCGCTTCAGCCATGCGACCTGCCCTTCGCCAAGGATGCGGGACTTCGCCGTCAGGACCTGATCCAGGCCATGGTCGTTCGGCCCCCGATAGGATCGCAGATCGACGAAGAATATATCGAGCAGCGGACCATATGAGACTTTGCGGTAGATGCGCCCTGGTTCGGCGGCAATGTAGCGGATTGGTGTCATCTCATGGAAGGCGCGGCTTGCCCGAGTTGCCAGCGTCAAAACGGACTTTTCCTTGTAGCGATCATTGTCGCGAAGGTCGGTCGAAGGCGACCAGTTGTTTAAAATCTCGTGGTCGTCCCATTGATAGAAGACCGGACAGACCGCATTCAGGTCCTTCACATGTTCATCGAGCAGATTGTATTTCCACTGTCCGCGAAACTGATCGAGCGTTTGCGCGATGTCGCGCTTCTCCTCGATCACGATCCTGTTTTTCCACAGTCCGCCGTCACGCAACCGGATCTCGTCCGGCATTGGATTGTCGGCATAGATCGTATCGCCGGAATGGATCATGAAATCGGGGCGGTGATAGGCAATGGTCTGATAGGTGCGCATACCCTCGTCGTCGATCCCCCATCCCTGCCCCGCCGTATCGCCCGACCATGCGAAGCGGATCGTCCGCCTGTTGGAAGGCGCGGTGCGGAACTGGCCGTGAATTCGTTCGGAGACGCTGTTGACGTCCTGCAGGTCGGCGGCCGCAAACCTGTAGAAGATGTCATGGTCCGGCGGCAGATCCCGCAGCAGCAGCTTACCCGCAAGATCGGCCTCCGGTGTGACGTCGATCGGGGCCAATCTGACGGCATTCGCGAATTTGTCGCTCGTCGAATATTCGACGAAGAGCCGCGATGGCCGGTCGACACGCGTCCATATCATGCCTGACGTTGCGTCTACATCACCGGATTGAACGCCTGACGTGAAGATGGGGCGGCTCGAAGATCCTCGCGCGTAATATGGCATCACGAGGCTGGCTGCCGCAAAGCCGCCGACTGCGCCGATCGAAGAAAGGAAGCGGCGGCGCGTCGTGTCCGTCAGTTTCATGCCATGGCTCATTCGGCTTGCTTCGAGAGCGGGATCGAATCTCTCGCAACAAGCCTAGAGCGGCCGTCATGTCAGTCTCTTGAAGATGACATGACGGTTTTCCGAAACTTCGGCGACAATTTTGTTAAGGGCCGCCTTACGCGTCGCTGCCCGAAAGCTCTTCGAATGTGGCAAGGCCCTTCTTGACGAGCATTGCCTCGGGGCTCGGCAACTTGCCGCGGAATCCCTTATAGGCGTCTTCCGGATCGATCGAGCCGCCGCTGGAATAGATGTTGTCCTTGAGCTTTTGCGCCATCTCACTGTTGAAGGCGTCGCCGGTTTCCTCGAAAGCGGCGAAAGCATCTGCATCGAGCACTTCCGACCACATATAGGAATAGTAGCCTGCCGAATAACCGCCGGAGAAGATGTGCTGGAAATGCGGCGAGGCATGGCGCATCACAAGCGCCTTCGGCATCCCGAGTTCGGCGAGTACCTGATTTTGCACCGCCATCGGGTCTTCCACATTGTCGCGCGTGTGAAACTCCATATCGACAATCGCCGAGGAAGTGAACTCGACCGTGTTGAACCCGGCATTGAAGGTGCGGGCCGCAAGCACCTTGTCGAGCAGCTCCTGCGGCATAGGTTCGCCGGTTTCGAAATGCACGGCATATTGCTTGAGAATTGCGGGAACTGTCAGCCAGTGCTCGTAAAGCTGGGATGGCAGTTCCACGAAGTCGCGCGAAACGGAGGTGCCCGACACAGTGGGATAGGTCACGTTCGAGAGCATGCCGTGCAGCGCATGGCCGAATTCGTGGAAGAGTGTGCGCGCATCGTCCAGCGAAAGCAGTGCCGGCCTGCCTTCGGCCGGTTTTGCGAAGTTGCACACGTTGTAGATGATCGGCAGTTCGCCCTGATGCCCATTCTTCAGTGGGAGTTTATGCTGGGATTGGAACGCGCTCATCCAGGCGCCGGAGCGCTTGGAACTGCGGGCAAAATAATCCCCCAGGAAAAGCGCAACCAGCTTGTCTTCGCTATCGCGAATTTCAAAGACGCGCACATCCGGATGATAGGCGGCGACCCCTTTCTTCTCGACGGCACGAATGCCGAAGAGTCGGCCGGCGACATCAAAGCAGGCATCGATGATTTTTTCGAGCTGCAGATAGGGCTTCAGTTCGGCTTCGGAAAAATTGAACCTCTTGGCCCTGATCTTTTCGGCATAGTAGCGCCAATCCCAGGGCATGACCTCATGGTTCTTGCCGTCCTCGGCAATCAGCCTTGCGATATCGGCCTCTTCGTCAAGCGCCCGTTTGACGGCTCTTGCCCAGACGGCGCGCAGCAGATGGTTTACGGCGGCTGGCGTCTTTGCCATCGTGTTGTCGAGCTTCAGTTCCGCAAAATTGCCATATCCGAGAAGATTCGCGACTTCTCCGCGAAGGGCCAGCGTCTCGCGGATGATGCCGCGATTATCCGTCTCGCCCCCATTCTCGCCGCGTGCGACCCATGCCCTGAAGGCCTGCTCGCGCAGATCGCGCCGTTCGGAAAAGGTCAGGAACGGTTCGATGATCGAGCGCGACAAAGTGACCGCAAACTTTCCCTCTTCGCCGCGCTCGCGCGCTGCCGCCGCCATGGCGTCCTTCAGGAAATCCGGAAGGCCTGCGAGCTCGGGTCCTTCGCAAAGGACCAGCGACCAGTTCCTTTCGTCGGCCAGCACGTTCTGTCCGAACTGCGTGCTCAAGCCTGCAAGCTTTTCGTTGATTGCCGCAAGCTTCTCCTGCTCGGCCTTCACCAGCTTGGCGCCCGATTTTACGAAGCTCTTCCAGTGGCGCTCCAGCACACGTGTCTGCTCAAGTGTCAGTCCGAGACTTTCCCTATCCTCCCAGAGCATATCGATACGTGCAAAAAGCGCAGCATTCATTCCGATCTTGGAATAGTGGCGCGACATTTTTGGCGATATATCGCGCTCCAGTGCCTGGATTGTATCGTTCGTGTGGGCCCCCGCCCGGTTCCAGAACAGCGCCGAAACACGCGAAAGCTCATCGCCTGCAATCTCCAGGGCGACGATCGTATTCTCGAATGTGGGCTCTTCCCCGTTTGTGGCGATCGCGTCGATTTCCACTTCATGAGATGCGAGAGCGGCATCGAAGGCAGCGGCGAAATCACCGTCGTTCAGCGCCTCGAAGCGAGGCAGGCCATGAAGCCCGTTCCAGTTGACAAGCGCCGGATTGAACTCTTGTGTGGAAGGCATGCTGACGTCCTTTATGCAGAGGCTGGAAACGGCAATATAGGCAAGGCATCACCGCATTGGTATGCCGCCTGCGAGATTCGCATTGCTTGCCCTCGCAAGATTTGACGGGCAAGAATTGATACATAAGAATTAACCAATCGCTAACGATTGACGCGACTCGCGCGCTGGCGCTAGTTTTGAGCCACTCTTTCCGCAAGGGGACATGCGCCATGGAAATTTTTTCTGTGCGGTCTTCTCAGAGTTTGCTTTTTAAGAACAGCCAGAACAACGCAAAAAGTTCGAAGACCGAAGATATAGGAATCGACGCCGGAGCGGCAGCTTCAGCGATATTCAAGGTCGAAGACAATCGAGTCGAAGGGCCGGACTTCGCTGCCATGAGCCCGAGCGAGCTGCGCAGCCATGCGCGCCAAAGCTACGACACCGGCGGGATCGACCAGAACACGTTTGCGGCGATTTCCGAGCCGTTGCCGATGCATGCCATCGATGTGCAGGGCAATGTGATCGATCTGACCGCGATCACCGACGGCACGCTGTTCAATTTCCGCGACTATTATGAAAACCAGCTGCAGATCGCCATGTCGATCGGCGATTCCGATAGCCTAAAGACGCTGAAATCGATCGTGAATTTCCTGAACGCGTAGGCGCCGTCAGGCCTTGCGCCATGCAAGCAGGCCGGGCGTTGCGTGCCAGAGTGCTTGGACTGCAAATCCCATGAAGAGCACGCCGGAGCAGCGGACGATCAGCCGCTCATGCGCGCGGTAGAAACGCCGCACGGCGCCTGCGCCTATAATGGCGACAAGAATGAGATCGGCAGTCACGAAGCCTAGGAAGGATACGCTGAGAAGCAGCGGCAAAGCCTCGAAATCGAGGGCACCGGCCGAACCGGCAACCAATGCCGTGAAGGTCGCAAGCGCCACCGGGTAACCTTTCGGATTGGTCACACCGAAAATCAGCCCGCGGCGAAAGGGCCGCTTCACTGTCACCAGGGCCCGCCCGTCGCCTTTCGGCTTGGCCGTTACCGCGCTCCAGCCGATCCAAGCGAGATAGAAACCGCAGAGCAATCCGAGCAGATCGAAGACGAAGGTGCCTATCGTTCTCGCGCCGACAATCGCAACCAGCGCCAGCGCCGACCAGAGAATATCACCGACGAGATGCCCCATCATGAAGAAGGCGCCAGCCTTTCGCCCTTGCCCGGCGCCGATCCCGAGAAGCTGAAGGAACGCAGGGCCCGGAATGAGCACATAAAAGAGAGCCGCCAGAAAGGTGCCGACGAGCAGGGATTGCGTCATGGCAAAAGCTCCGAAGGATCAAAGGCGCAGACTATGCTAACCCGGCAATCCGTCAAGCGCCGCAACAACCCAAAGAAGAGGCCCGCTCGCCGGCAGGCCTCTTCTCAAGCGTATTGAGACACGCTTAACTCTTGAGGTTGCGCTTGGCGAGAGTGCGCAGGCGCAGTGCGTTCAGTTTGATGAAGCCCGCGGCATCCTTCTGGTCGTAGGCACCCTGATCGTCCTCGAAGGTGACCAGCTTGTCGGAATAAAGCGACTTCGGGCTCTCGCGACCGATGACCATGACATTGCCTTTGTAGAGCTTCAGCGTCACTTCGCCTTCGACATGCTCCTGGCTCTTGTCGATCAGCGCCTGCAGCATTTCCCGCTCCGGCGAGAACCAGAAGCCATAATAGATCAGCTCTGCGTAACGCGGCATCATCTCATCCTTGAGGTGTGCTGCACCGCGGTCGAGCGTGATCGATTCGATCGCTCGATGCGCTGAAAGCAGGATCGTGCCGCCGGGCGTCTCATAGACGCCGCGCGACTTCATGCCGACGAAACGGTTTTCGACGAGGTCCAGACGGCCGATGCCGTTGTCACGGCCATAGCTGTTGAGCGTGGCGAGCAGTGTCGCTGGGCTCATGCGAACGCCGTTGATCGAAACGGCGTCGCCCCTTTCGAAACCGACCTTGATGACGGCTGCCTTGTCGGGCGCGGTTTCCGGAGAGATCGTGCG
Organism: Rhizobium sp. SEMIA 4085; assembly: GCF_013004495.1. Taxonomy (NCBI): domain Bacteria; kingdom Pseudomonadati; phylum Pseudomonadota; class Alphaproteobacteria; order Hyphomicrobiales; family Rhizobiaceae; genus Rhizobium; species Rhizobium sp. SEMIA 4085. Next base: position 6,077 of record NZ_JABEPH010000083.1, on the reverse strand, counting down.
CATATGCACATATTCCGGGGCTTCCTGCGCCGGATCCTCAAGAACCTTGCCCTCGGAGGACGAGTGCAGCAAGTTGGCGTCGACGGAGAACGGCGCTTCGCCCTTCTTGTCCTTGGCAACCGGGATCTGGTGCTGTTCGGCAAATGCCAGCAGCTCGGTGCGGCTCTTGAACGCCCAGTCGCGCCACGGCGCGATGATCTTGATATCCGGGTTCAGCGCGTAGGCGGAAAGCTCGAAGCGGACCTGGTCGTTGCCCTTGCCGGTCGCGCCATGGGCGATCGCGTCGGCGCCCGTCTTGCGGGCGATATCGATCAGGTGCTTGGAAATCAGCGGACGGGCGATCGAGGTGCCGAGCAGATAGACGCCCTCATAGACAGCATTGGCGCGGAACATCGGGAAGACGAAGTCCTTTACGAACTCTTCGCGCACGTCCTCGACGTAGATTTCCTTGATGCCGAGCATCTCGGCCTTCTTGCGCGCCGGTTCGAGCTCTTCCCCTTGCCCAAGGTCGGCCGTGAAAGTCACGACTTCGGCGCCGAGCTCGGTCTGCAGCCACTTCAGGATGATTGAGGTATCGAGACCGCCGGAATAGGCGAGCACGACTTTTTTCACGTCTTTCTTAGATGCCATGATGATGAGGTCCGTTGCATATGGGCGGCAAAGCCCGGTGTCGCGGGCACTTTTAGCGAGATTGTCGCGTGACGCAAGGGCAAGGATTTTCCCGGCAGAGCACGCTTGATGTTTGACTGCGCGAAACGCGCACCCATATCTGGCTGCGTCCGAATAATGATTGAGGAGGCCGGTCCCGTGACGAATATTCAGGAGATTCTCAAGAAGCCCAATGTCGCGGTGATCACCGGTGGCGCATCCGGCATCGGCCTTGCGGCGGCAAAGCGCTTTGCCGAGGCGGGTATGAGCGTCGTCATCGCCGATCGCGATGGCAACCGGCTGGCAACGGCTCGTGGCGAACTCGAAGCCATTGCCGGCCAGGAGCGTGTGATGGCAGTTAAGACGGACGTTTGCGACAAGTCTTCGCTGGAGGCGGTCGAACAAGCTGTCGTTCAACGCTTCGGCCGCGTCCATGTGCTGATGAACAACGCCGGCATCGGTCCGCAAACCTCGATCTTCAGCGCTCAGGCAAATTGGGACAGCATCCTCGGCGTCAATCTCCTCGGCGTCATCAATGGCACGCGGGTCTTCGGAGCGAAGATGCTGGCACATGGCGAGCCCGGGCTCATCATCAACACCGGTTCCAAGCAGGGCATTACGACTCCTCCGGGCAATCCTGCCTACAATGTGTCGAAAGCAGGCGTGAAGGTTTTCACCGAAGCCCTCGAGCACGAACTGCGCAATACCGAAGGCTCGAAGATATCTGCCCATCTTCTGATCCCGGGCTTTGTCTTCACTGGCCTTACAAAGGGTGACCACACCGAAAAACCCGCGGCCGCCTGGACACCGGAACAGACCGTCGATTTCATGATCGAAAGCCTGGAGCGCGGCGACTTCTATATCCTCTGTCCGGACAACGACGTCCCCCGTCCCCTTGACGAGCGCCGCATGGCCTGGGCGATCGGCGACATCATCGAAAACCGCCCGCCGCTTTCGCGCTGGCACAAGGATTATGCCGACAGGTTCAAGGCTTTCCTTGAAGAAAAGCGATAGGCGGATCATCAGGATTGATTGGTAATTTTCTGAAACTTGGATAAGAAGACTAACTCTTATCAGCTTTCAGAGTGTGCCATGGACTTCTTGCCGAGCATTCCGACCCTTCTCGCATTTTCCGCGGCCAGCCTGCTTCTTGCGGCCACGCCCGGACCGGACATGACGCTCTCGATCAGCCGCGCTCTGTCTCAAGGCAAGAAGCCGGCACTCTACGTCGTCTTGGGCACCAGCCTCGGCATCGTGGTCCATACGATGCTGGTTGCTTTCGGCATCTCGGCGCTGATCACCGCCTCGCCGACCGCCTTCCTGATCCTCAAAACCGGAGGTGCTGCCTATCTTCTTTGGCTGGCTCTTCAAGCGATCCGTTTCGGTTCGAAGCTTTCGGTCGAGCAGGTCAGCGAAGCCAAGGGCACGCTGCTTTCCAATATTTCCGTCGGCTTTTGGGTCAATCTTCTGAACCCGAAAGTCATCATATTCTTCATGACCTTCCTGCCGCAATTCGTAAGCGCGGGCGATCCGGCGGTCACGCACAAGCTGCTCTTCCTCGGCTTTTTCTTCATCCTCATCGGCATGCCGGTGAACGCGCTTGTGGTTCTCGCCTCCGACTGGCTTGCGGGTTGGCTGCAGAAGAACAGCAAGATCCTGCGCGGAATGGACTACACTTTCGCGGGGGTCTTCTCGATCTTCGCTGTAAAGATATTTTTCACGCAGGCACGCTGATCGCGCCCGCTCAGCCGATCAGCAGTGCATCATCGTCCAGGGTCTGTCCGCGCATCTTGCGGAACATCGCGATCAGGTCTTCGACTTGCAGATCCTTGCGACTGTCGCCGCTGACGTCCAGCACGATCTCGCCGCCATGCAGCATGACCGTGCGGTGTCCGTAGTCCAGCGCCTGGCGCATGGAATGGGTCACCATCAGCGTGGTCAGCTTGCGCTCTGAGACGATCTTGTCCGTGAGGCCCATGACAAATTCCGCCATGCCTGGATCAAGTGCGGCCGTATGTTCGTCGAGCAGCAAGACCTCCGAGCCTGCCAGCGTCGCCATGACCAGGGAAACCGCCTGCCGCTGGCCGCCGGAAAGCAGATCCATGCGATCAGCCATACGATTTTCGAGACCGAGGTTCAGTTCGCTGATCCGGTCGCGGAAAAGATCGCGGCGCTTGGGGCCGAGGGCCGCCACCAATCCGCGCCGCTCGCCGCGCCGAGCGGCAAGAGCAAGATTCTCCTCAATCGACAGGGAGCCGCAGCTTCCGGTCAGTGGATCCTGAAAGACGCGTGCGACAAGCCCCGCCCGCGCAGCCGTCTGTTTGCGCGTCACGTCGGTATCGCCGATCAGCACCTTCCCCTCGCTTGCCAGAACGTCGCCGGCGAGAACACCGAGCAGCGTCGATTTACCCGCACCATTGGAGCCGATGACGGTCACGAAGGAGCCCTGCTCGATGGTGAGGCTGACGCCGCTTAGCGCCCGCTTCTCCAGCGGCGTGCCCTTGCCGAAAACGACCTTGATATCCTCGATGCTGATCATGTTGGGGCTCCTCCGCGGCGAAGTCGGGGAAGAATGAGCGCGATGGTCACGAGAACGGCCGTCACGAAATTAAGGTCGGAAGCTTGGAGACCGATCATGTCGGTGGAAAGCGCCAATTGAATGGCTATGCGGTAGATGATCGAGCCGAAGACACAGCCGATGAGCGCAATCAACAACCCGCGGCGGCCCAGCAGGGTTTCACCGATGATCACGGCGGCAAGGCCGACCACGATGGTACCGACACCGGACGTCACATCGGCAAAACCGTTCGTCTGCGCAAAGAGCGCGCCGCCGAGCGCAACAAGAGCATTCGACATCGCCATGCCAAGATAGATCTGCCTGCTGGTGTCGACGCCCTGCGCCCGCGCCATCCGCGCATTTGCACCCGTTGCCCGCATCGCAAGCCCGGCATCGCTTTCGAGGAAGCGCCAGACTGCGATCAACGCGATGACGACGAGAACGCCGACAAAAAGCGGCCGGACGTAGAAGTCGCGAAGGCCATGACCGAAGAACGGACTGATCATCGTGTCGGCATTGATCAACGCGACATTGGGTTTGCCCATGACGCGCAGATTGACCGAGAAGAGCGCAATCATGGTGAGGATCGAGGCAAGCAGGTTGAGAATCCGAAAGCGCACATTGAGGAGTGCCGTCACTACGCCGGCCGCAGCACCGGCGATCATCGCAACCAGCGCTGCCAGCCAAGAATTGACGCCGGCAATGATCAGAACCGCTGTCACCGCCGCGCCGAGGGGAAAGGAGCCATCAACTGTCAAATCGGGGAAATCGAGGACGCGGAAGGCGAGATAAACGCCAAGAGCAACGAAGGCGTAGACAAGCCCAAGCTCCACGGCACCCCAAAATGCGATCTCACTCAAGGCGGTCGACCCTCTTTTCTTCGTTTTGCCCGTCAATCGTCAGGCATGAATATCATCAGCCGCTCCCGTTTAGAAACAGGAGCGGCCGAGCGCAATATCGATAATGGCGAAAGCTGGTGCTTATTCGATGACGCGATTGGCGCGTTTGAGAACGCTTTCCGGTAGCTTAACGCCCATCTTCTGAGCCGCGGCGGTGTTGATGATGAGATCGCTGCCGGCGGCAACCTTGACCGGAATATCACCCGGCTTTTCGCCCTTCAGGACACGAACCACGACGTCGCCGGTCTGCTTGCCAACGTCGTAATAGTTGAAACCGAGCGCTGCAATCGAGCCGCGTGAGACGGAATCCGTATCCGCCGTAAAGAGCGGCAGCTTGCTTTCTTCGGCAACGGCTACGGCACCCTCCAAAGCCGAGATGATCGTGTTGTCGGTCGGGACGTAGATCGCATCGGCACGGCCGACCAGCGCGCGCGCAGCACCCTGGACTTCCGCAGACTTCGTCGCTGCGGACTCAACAACGCCCATACCGGCCTTTTCCGCCTCAGCCTTCAAGGCCGCAAGCAACGACACGGAATTGGCTTCCCCGGAATTGTAAAGGTAACCGATCGTCTTGGCGGCAGGCAGGATCTCCTTGATCAGCGCAACATGTTCGGCAACCGGCGACATGTCGGAAAGGCCGGTGACGTTGCCGCCGGGCTTGTCCATATCCTTGACGAGCTGGGCGCCGAGCGGATCGGAAACGGCAGTGAAGACCACTGGAATGTCGCGGGTCGCAGAAACCACAGCCTGCGCCGACGGCGTGGAGATCGGCACGATGACGTTCGGATCCTCGCCTGCGAACTGGCGGGCGATCTGCGCGGCGGTGGCAGGATTTCCCTGTGCGGATTCAAAGCGGAACGTGAGATTTTCACCTTCCTTATAGCCTGCCGCGGCAAGCGTATCTTGGACGCCCTTGCGCACGGCATCGAGAGCCGGGTGCTCGACGATGGCCGTCACAGCGACCGTGACGCCATCAGCCTTGGCAGGCAAGGTAAGGGCAAGAACCGCCGCGACGGCGAGCGAGATCAAACGCATGAGAAACCTCCATCGGTAATGATGGGCTTCTAGGAAAACCCCGCGCCGCAATCAATCGCAAAGAACTGCTGCAAGGATCAAACTTGCTGATCAGTCGTCCACGCCGTGATTGGCGATCATCATCGCCTCGAATGCCAGGCGTTCGGTCTTGCGCATGCGCTCGGATTCCGATTTCAGCTGGCCGCAAGCGGCGAGAATGTCGCGGCCGCGCGGCGTACGGATTGGCGAGGCGTAACCTGCCGAATTGATGAAATCGGCAAATTTCTCGATCTGCGCCCAGTCAGAACACTGGTAGTTCGTGCCCGGCCAGGGATTGAACGGGATCAGGTTGATCTTGGCAGGCACGCCTTTCAGGAGCTGGATCAGCCCCTTTGCATCTTCCAAACTGTCGTTGACGTCCTTCAGCATCACATATTCGAAGGTGATGCGGCGCGCATTCGAAAGCCCTGGATAGGCCCGGCAGGCCTCGATCAGCTCCTTTAGCGGATACTTCTTGTTGATCGGTACGAGAATGTCGCGCAGGTCGTCGCGCACGGCATGCAGCGAGATTGCCAGCATGACGCCGATCTCGTCTCCAGTGCGGAAAATCTCGGGCACGACGCCGGAGGTAGAAAGCGTGACGCGGCGCTTCGACAGCGAAAGCCCGTCGCCATCCGTGGCGATCAGCAGTGCCTGCTTGACCGCATCGAAATTGTAGAGCGGCTCGCCCATTCCCATCATGACGATGTTGCTCACCTTGCGGCCTTCCGACGGCACCATGGCGCCGAGGGGAATATCTCGGTCCGGGAAATCGCCAAGCCGGTCGAGGGCAAGCAGGATCTGCGAGAGAATTTCTTCCGCTTTCAGGGTACCCACCCGCCGCTGCGGACGGGTATGTCATGAGGAACCGGGCCGGGTACCGCCCACCCGTGTGGGGCTGAAGAGCGGGACGGTGCCTT
>NZ_JABEPH010000717.1:0-546 GCF_013004495.1 Rhizobium sp. SEMIA 4085 | reverse complement strand
GTTGCAGATAATTTGGGCGGATGACAGGTCAGGTATAATCGGTGGAGAAGTCCATGACCGGACCATCCATCACCTGAAAAAAGACGGTATTGGGCCCAACGATCCCAGCTGCACGCGATCTGTCAGATGCTGGGGAGCGGCAATGACGGCCACTTTCCCATTTGCCTCGGGGAGAATGGACGAAGGCGCATTTGCCGCCCGGCACAAGACGTGACCGGCGGCGCAATCCCAAAGATTGGTGCCGTGCTCGACATAGCCGGCGAGCCGGCCGGCCGCGACCATCGCAAGTGCCGCGGCACAGCTCCCCAAGCAGACGATATGAAAACCTTGCGCTTCAAGCGCCGCCTCGACTGCGAGCCGGTGGACGACTGGCCATGTCCGGTTGCGGCCTATGCCAAAGGCGATGGGCTGTGTCCCGACGGGCGAAACGGACCCTGACCCGTGCAAAGGGCCGTCCACTGAGGCCCAGAACAGGGCGTCGAGTGCAGGTAGCGCAAACTGACTCTTATACCCATCTCCGAGCCCCCGAGACGCCTAAGAACCTCG
>NZ_JABEPH010000082.1:0-18655 GCF_013004495.1 Rhizobium sp. SEMIA 4085 | reverse complement strand
CCGGAAATGGTGACGAAATCCTGGCCGCGCAGGCCCTTGCCCGGCTGTGCGGCCGGCATCTTCTTCCAGGTCATGACCTTTTCGCGGTCGGCGACGGCAAATTCGGCCCCCGGTGCCGTCACCGAACGGTAGAACCAGTCTCCTTCGACGAGCATTGCCGTCTTGCCATCGCGGAAATTTGCAAAGGTACGGTTGCGGCCGTCTGACAAGAGCTGGGCGCGCTGATCGCCCAGTTTGTCGTCGACATAGATGGTCTTGTAAAGCCTCAGCGTATCGAGAATGCCTTGGCTGGCGACGATGTATTTTCCATTTTCGTCGGTGACCTGCTCGCCGGTGCCAAGAAGCGCCATCCAATAACCTTGCATGGTCGTTGCTTCGCCCATGGAAACGCCGGCGTTCAACTGCAGTGGAAAGGAATCTGGATCGGCAGCCTTGATCTTGCGCGCAGCGTCAAGCAGTTCGCCCCAGGATTTCGGCTGCCAGCTGTCTGCATCAAGACCGGCTTTCTGGAAGAGATCCCTGCGCACAAAGATCATGCGTGCATCGGTGCCGAGCGCAATTCCGTAAGGCTTGCCCTGGTAGCTCATTAAAGCCTTGGTGCCATCGGCGATATGGCTCCAGCCATCCCAACTGGCTACGTCCGGACCTGCTATTTCTTCAAGCGGCTTTAATAGCCCGCCCTGAACGAAGCTCGGAATGAGGAAGCCGTCGAAAGCCGAAATGTCCGGACCGGCGCCGGTCGAGAAGTCGAGCGCCAGTTGCTGCGTCAACTGTTCATCTTCGCCGCCGAATTGGGTCAGCTTGACAGTAACGTCCTTGCCTTGCGCCTTCATCTTTTCAGTGAAGGCCGGGATGACTTTCTTTTGGATCCATTCGGCCGTGCCGCTGTTCACGCCGCCGACGACGCAGCGGCAGGTGATGTCGAGATCGGTGGCTATGGCAGATCCCGACAAGGCAACTGCCGCCGAAACGCCAAGCAATAAAGACTGTATGCCCTTGCGCATTGCAACTCCTCCCTAGGATTCGGCCCGGTTGTCGACCGGACGCCTTTCGGTTCGGTGCATCGGAACGGACCGGATCCTCCTCCAAGCCACGTCCCACCTCGTCCAGCCCCAGAATGAACACGCTTTCATTTTTGTCAACACTGCGGGTTGCGAGCGCTGGAATTTTTCGGTGGACGAAAGCCGTAAAAGGCGGCAGAGTTCGCGTATGCGCCGTGAATCTACTTCATGGTGCTTGACGCTTTACCGTCGTCGAGTGCACGATGAATGAACACGTTTTCAATCCCAACGCCAGATGTCTTTCATGAGTGAACGCAGCGACAGAAAAATGGCCCGTGCGACCGCTGACCTGGTCGCGCGTGAAGCCAATGTTACGCGGGTTGCCGTTTCGCGCGCGTTCAACCCCAATGCATCTTTGAAGCCGGAAAAGCGCGACCGCATTCTGCAGATTGCTCGGGAGTTGAATTATACGCCGGATATGGCGGCGCGCTCGCTCGTCACGAGACGATCGCATCTTGTCGGCATGATCGTCCCCGACGTGTGCAGTCCCTGGGAAAGCCAGGAAATCGATGCATTGACGACGGCCTTGCAAGCGGAGGGTTTTGCCACTTTGCTGTTCAAGGCGAAGGCCGATTTGAGCATGGACCAGACCTTGCTCACCTATATGCGCGGTTTCAATCCGGATTCGGTCATTGCCTTTACGGAGAATGTGGAGCCGGACGTGCTTTGCGGATTTCTCGATCGCGCAGTGCCGATCTACATCATTTATGATGATGCGGAAGAGTTTGGCGGAAAGCCATCTGCCAGCCTCTACGACCGGTTGGTCGTGCGGCAGAAAGAGGGCATCGAGCAGGCCGTTGCGTTGCTGCAGGGTTACGGCGCCCGCCGCATTGCCTATCTTGGCGGAAAGCCGCAATCGCTGGCCAATGCCGAGCGTGAACGCATCATCACGCAGGTGCTTTTAGGGCGCGGCATGCCGCCGCCGATCGTCGTGCCTGGCGACTACACCTACGATACCGCCTATCGCGCGACGGTGGATCTTTTCCGTGTCGGCGATGGAGCCGATGCCATCTTTGCCTCCAACGACGTCGGCGCGTTCGGCGCAATCGATGCGTTGCGTCACGAGCTTTCCTTGTCGGTGCCGGGCGACGTCAAGATCGTCGGCTTCGACGACATCCCGCAATCGCATTGGAAGAGCTACAACCTCACCACCGTCCGGATCGATCTGCCAGATCGGGTTCGGGCGCTTGTCCGGCTGATGCTCAAGCGGCTCAAGACACCCGAGGCCGGACCCTTGATCGAGACGCTGAGCACCCGTCTCGTCGTGCGCGGCACGGTTGGCTGAATGGAAGGTTCATGACGCAAAAGCGTGTGCATCTGGTCTTCAAGACCCATCTCGACATCGGTTTCACCGACCATGCCGAAAAGGTCCGCCGTCAGTATCACGAGCGCTTCATTCCGCAAGCGATCGAGACGGGCCAGCATTTTTACGCTGAAGATCCAGATGATTTGAAGTTCATCTGGACCACCGGCGCCTGGTTGATTTGGGACCATCTGAATTCGTGCCGGCCGCAAGAGGTGGCGAAACTGGAGCAGGCAATCGAACGCGGGCTCATCCGTTGGCATGGCCTGCCGTTCACCACGCATACGGAGTTGATGTCGCCCGACCTCTTCCGGGCCGGTCTTTCCTACTCGCAGGAACTGGATCGGCGCTTCGGCAAGAAGACGATTGCAGCGAAGATGACGGACGTGCCGGGACACACGCTCGGCATGGTGCCACTGCTTGCCGAAGCCGGCATTCGTTTCCTGCATCTCGGCGTCAACACTGCTTCGCCGCCGCCGCAGGTGCCTGATATCTTTCGCTGGCGCGCGCCCGGCGGCGAAGAGATCGTTGTGATGTATCAGCGTTCCTATGGCGAAACATACTTCCCGGACGGTGTTTCCGAGGGTTTGGGCTTTGCGCACACGAGCGACAATATTGGCCCGCAAAGCGTGGCGCAGACAGCCGACGTCTACCGGCAGATGCACCAGCGTAATCCCGATGCGATCATCCGTGCAGCGACGCTCGAGGACTACGGGGCGCTTCTTTGGGAAAATCGCGAACGCTTTCCGCGCATGGAGCTCGAGCTCGGTGATAGCTGGATTCACGGCATTGCCAGCGATCCGCAGAAAACCGCGCAGTTTCTCGCGTTGCAGCGGCTCTATGACCGCTTTGCGGCTGAGGGCTTGAATTCCGCCCGGCTCGCATTCGGCCGCAAGCTTGCGATGGTTGCAGAACATACCTGTGGCGTCGACATCAAATCCTATCTCCGAGATGACCAGGCATGGTCCCGCGAGGATTTCGAAACAGCCCGGGCGAGCGACTTCCGGTTTGCCTATGCGGAAGCCTCCTGGAATGAGCAGCGCTCCTATCTCGATGAAGCCGTACGGCAGCTGGATGGCGCCGATGCCACGGCGGCAAAGGCCGCTCTAACCGAGCTTTCCGCGCCCGTTATGATCTCGGCGGGCGAACGCCAGCAGCGCCTTTCGGCCGGTGGTTGGGCTATTGATGTTGATCCAGTATCCGGCGACATTTGCGCTCTTACGATGCCTACCGGCAAGAAGATTGCCGGTCGCAGCGGATCGCTGATTGCCTATCGCTACGAGAGCTATGACGCCAGCGATGTCGCCCGGCATATGGATACATATCTTACGCATCGTCAGGAATGGGCGATCCTCGATCACGACAAGCCGGGGCTTGCCAGGTCCGGTGCTGCACTGTCGAGAACCTACATGCCTGCCTTGAAGGCCGCTGGTCGAGCAGGGGTGCTGCTTGCGATGCCCGATGAAGCGGTCAGCCGATACGGCGCGCCGGAGTATGTCATGCTGCAATTTTTAACGCGCGGCGATGCTCTTGAGTTTCGGCTGACGATGCATTCAAAAGCGGCCAACCGCATGCCGGAGGCAAGCTTTCTTTCCTTCACGCCTCAAGCAAAGGCCGAATGGAGCTTGCGCAAGATGGGGCTCTGGCACAAAAGCGGCGATATTGCTCGAAGCGGCGGCGCTCAGCTCCAGGCTGTTAGCGGCGTTCGTGGCGATATGAATGGGACTGTGCTGTCCATCGAACCATTCGACACGCCGCTCGTCGCACCGCAAAACTGGGATTTTATGACTTTTTGCAAAGCGTTGCCTGACTTTTCCGACGGCGTGCGCTTCAACCTGCACAACAATAAATGGGGTACGAACTTTCCCATGTGGTGGGAAGGCGACTTTTCGGCGCGCTACCGTCTCAGAGTCACCTAAGGAGCCAGCCTCCTGGTTGCTAACGTTTGCCGCTTTCACGCCGCCCCTTTTTATTCGCCCATCCATCGATCGATTTTCCGTTGCCCGCAGTCAGATACTAATATACTACTTCCGCGAAGGCCTGCGGGAGGGCAATCGGTGCAAGTCAATCGGTATTTCAAACTGCGATTTGACAAAACGCGTGGCCAATGAGCGAAGCACGCAAGAAGCGGTCCTTGGCGGGCGTAACCCAACTTTCCCATCAGCGTGCCGCAGCTCCTCGCGCCGCAACCCTGGTCTACGATGTCTTGCGCGACGACATCCTCTCGCTTCGGCGCAAGCCCATGGACTTGTTGAGCGAGAAGGAGTTGGAGGCGCATTTCGGCGTCAGCCGAACGCCGATCCGCGAGGCGATCTTACGTCTTTCCGACGATGGCCTCGTTGATATCTTTCCCCAGTCCGGCACGTTCGTCTCGCGCATTCCGCGCCGCGCTCTCTATGAAGCCATTCTTGTGCGCAAAGCCCTTGAGATAACCACCGTCGGCCATGCCGTCGACAAGATGACGCCAGCCGGCATCCGCCTGCTCGATCGCAATCTCGACGACCTTGGCGCCTGCCTTCGCAATGGCGACGTGGCGGCATTCCACCGGCTTGATATCGATTTCCACAAACTGATCAGCGATATCGCCGGCTTTTCCGGCATCTGGGCAATTATCGAGCAGGTCAAGGTGCACAGCGACCGTTACCGCCTCCTGACGTTGCCGCAGGATGGCCGTCTCGCCCGCGTCATCGAGGAGCATTCGACCGTCATCGGCTATATGCGCAGGGGCGACAAGAAGGGTGCCGTCGAGGCAATGGACCTCCATCTCGGCAGACTTCTGTACGAGGTCGAAAGGGCCGAAATCTGGGACCCGAATTACTTTATCGAAGATGCGAAGAAATCTTTGGTATGCACTGAAAAGAAAGGAAATTTTCAATGAAAGTCGACGTAAGACATGCTTCCCATCCCGAGGCCGTCCGCGCCTACGACACCGACACACTGCGACGCCACTTTCTTGTCGACACCGTCTTCGAAGGCGGCGAAATCAGGCTTACCTATTCGCATTACGACCGCATGGTGATCGGCGGCGCAATGCCGCTCGGCGCCGCGCTCACGTTGACGGCGCCAAAAGCAATCGGCCAGGAAACCTTCCTTGCCGAACGCGAACTCGGTGCGCTGAACATCGGGGGAGCAGGCCGCGTCCTGGTCGACGGCAAGGCGTACGACAGCGCGAAATACGATTGCCTATATATCGGCAAGGGCGCGGTGGACATCCGCTTCGAAAGTGCTGATGCCGGTAATCCCGCCAAATTCTACCTCGTTTCGACGCCGGCACATCAACCGCATCCCACGGTGCTATTGACGCGCGAACAGGCTCGGCATCTCACGTTTGGCGAAGCGGCAACTGCCAACAGGCGATCAATCTTCCAGTTCATCCATCCCGAGGTCTGCCAGTCCTGCCAGCTCACCATGGGACTGACCGTGCTGGAGCCGGGCAGCATCTGGAACACCATGCCGAGCCACATCCATGACCGTCGCATGGAAGCCTACCTGTACTTCGATCTCGATGCCGATCAGCGCATCTTCCATTTCATGGGCGAACCGCAGGAGACCCGGCACATGCTGGTTGCAAACGAGCAGGCGATCATCTCGCCTCCGTGGTCGATCCATTCAGGTGCTGGCACCAAGAATTACAGCTTCATCTGGGCGATGGCCGGTGACAACAAGAGCTTCACCGACATGGATCAGATCGCGATTGCAGATTTAAGGTAAGTCCAATGGCAAACCCATTTGATCTTTCCGGCCGCGTGGCCATTGTCACCGGCGCCAATACTGGCATAGGGCAGGGCATTGCGATGGCGCTTGCGCAAGCAGGTGCCTCGATTGCCGCCGTCGGCCGCTCGTCCATGGATGAAACCGAGGCGATGGTCACGGAGGCTGGCGCGCGCTTCCACGCCATCAACGCCGATCTTGGCACGATCGCGCCGGTAAAGCGCATCGTCGCCGAAACGCTCTCGGCCTTCGGTGCACTCGACATCCTCGTCAACAATGCCGGTATCATTCGCCGCGCCGATGCGATCGACTTCACCGAGGAAGACTGGGACGCAGTCATCGACACCAATCTCAAAACGGCCTTCTTCCTGGCTCAGGCCGCTGGCCGCCACATGATCGAAAAGGGCAGGGGCAAGATTATCAACATCGCCTCGCTGCTGTCCTTCCAAGGCGGCATCCGCATTCCGTCCTACACGGCCTCCAAGAGCGGCCTTGCCGGTGTCACAAGGCTGCTTGCCTGCGAATGGGCAGCCAAAGGCGTCAACGTCAACGCCATCGCGCCCGGCTACTTTGTCACCAACAACACGACGGCGCTCCGAGAAGATTTGGACCGCAGTACCGCCATTCTGGCACGCATCCCGGCAGGGCGGTGGGGAGTGCCCGCCGAACTCGGCGGTGCGGCGGTGTTTCTCGCCTCATCCGCGTCCGACTACGTCCACGGCACCGTCCTGCCGGTCGACGGCGGGTGGCTGGCACGCTGACTGCAAAGGAGGGTGACGTGAGCCGCTCGTCTTGACACCGGCGACACCCGACCTTAACCTTTGAACATTCACCAGGGGGGTCCCGGCAAGGGGCTGAGATACTGCTGTCGCGCGCAGTGACCCGTTGAACCTGATCCAGTTCATACTGGCGTAGGGACGGTGCGAGCGCTCGAAAGGCTTGGAATTCACGCGTGGAATCCATGCCGGCGTCTTTCCATCATTCCGGCTGAGGACTGGGTCTCCAATCACAACTTGGAGCCTCAAACCATGAATATTGCCGCAAAGACCATTACCCCGACCGTTACCACCGGCCCGTTGCCGGCATCCCGCAAAGTTTACGTTGCGGGAGATATCCATCCCGGCATTCGCGTGCCTATGCGCGAGATCAGCGTTCATCCGACCGCAGGCGAGCCGCCAGTCGCGGTCTATGATTCGTCTGGCCCTTATACGGTCGAGGGGGCCGATATTCGCATCGAAGAAGGCTTGCCTCAGCTTCGGCGCGACTGGGTGCTGGCCCGCGGCGACGTCGAGGCCTATCAGGGTCGCCACGTGCGCCCGGAAGACAATGGTTTTGCCAGCGGTGAGCGGCTGACGCCCGAATTTCCCGGCCAGCGCCAGCCGCTGCGGGCCAAGAATGGCAAGGCCGTCACCCAGCTTGCCTATGCGCGTGCCGGCATCATCACGCCGGAAATGGAATTCATCGCCATCCGCGAAAATCTCGGCCGAAAGGCTCAAGGCGAGGCCATAGTGCGCGACGGCGAAAGCTTCGGTGCCCATATCCCCGACTATGTCACACCGGAATTCGTCCGGCAGGAAGTGGCCGCAGGCCGCGCGATCATCCCCGCCAACATCAATCATCCGGAGGCCGAACCGATGATCATCGGTCGCAACTTCCTGGTGAAAATCAACGCCAATATCGGCAATTCCGCCGTCACTTCGTCGATGGCCGAAGAGGTCGAAAAGATGGTTTGGGCGGCGCGCTGGGGTGCCGATACGGTCATGGACCTTTCGACCGGCCGCAACATCCACAATATCCGCGAATGGATCATCCGCAATTCGCCATTGCCGATCGGTACCGTGCCGCTCTACCAGGCGCTGGAAAAGGTCGAAGGCGTTGCCGAGAACCTGACATGGGAGGTTTATCGTGACACGCTGATCGAACAGGCGGAACAGGGTGTCGACTATTTCACCATCCATGCCGGCGTGCGGCTCCACTATATCCCGCTGACCGTCAACCGGGTGACCGGAATCGTCTCGCGCGGCGGCTCGATCATGGCGAAGTGGTGTCTGCATCACCACCGTGAGAGTTTTCTTTACGAGCATTTCGAGGAGATCTGCGATATCTGCCGCGCCTATGATGTCTCCTTCTCGCTCGGCGACGGCCTGCGGCCGGGCTCGATTGCCGATGCCAATGACGCAGCGCAGTTCGCCGAGCTCGAAACCCTTGGCGAACTGACGAAGATTGCCTGGGAAAAGGACTGCCAAGTGATGATCGAAGGGCCAGGCCATGTTCCGATGCACAAGATCAAGGAAAACATGGACAAGCAGCTTGCCGTCTGCGGCGAGGCGCCCTTCTACACGCTCGGCCCTCTGACGACGGATATCGCACCCGGCTACGACCATATCACCTCAGGCATAGGAGCTGCGATGATTGGTTGGTTCGGGACGGCCATGCTTTGCTATGTCACGCCAAAGGAGCATCTGGGGTTGCCGGATCGCAATGATGTCAAGACCGGGGTGATCACCTACAAAATCGCAGCGCATGCCGCCGACCTCGCCAAGGGACATCCGGCCGCGCGTCTTCGCGACGACGCATTGTCCCGCGCCCGCTTCGAGTTCCGCTGGGAGGATCAGTTCAATCTCTCGCTAGACCCGGAAACAGCCCGCAGCTTCCATGACGAAACGCTGCCGAAAGAGGCGCACAAGGTCGCGCATTTCTGCTCGATGTGCGGCCCGAAATTCTGCTCCATGCGGATTTCGCACGACATTCGCGCCGAGGCGCAGAAGGAGGGCCTGGATGCGATGGCAGCAAAATTCCGAGAGGGCGGGGATCTCTACGTTCCAATCGAAGCACTTCAGCATTCGGGCGACTGAGATGCGCGTGCTTGTCAAAGGGGCCGGCGTTGCCGGCCTCTCGGTTGCCCATGCGCTTCAAGCCCGCGGTGCTGATGTGACGGTCGTGGATCCGAATGAGGGTTTCAGGGGTGCCGCATCCTGGTTTGCCGGCGGAATGCTGGCGCCTTGGTGCGAGCGGGAAAGTGCTGACGAAGCAGTGCTCTTACAGGGCCTCGACGCCGCCGACCGGTGGGAGGCGATGGTGCCGGGAGAAGTGCGACGCAATGGTACGCTCGTGGTCGCGCCGGCCCGCGATCTTGGTGAACTGCAACGCTTCGCCAGCCGCACGACCGGTTGTGAATGGCTCGATGGGAAGGCCATTGCCGGGCTGGAACCCGCCCTTGCCGGGCGCTTCCGGCAAGGCCTGTTCTTTCCTCGCGAAGCCCATCTTGATCCCCGCCGGGCGCTCGCAAGGCTGCGGGAGAGGCTTGCAACGCAGGGCGTGTCCTTCGTTCGAGATGCCGACGAGGTCAGCTTCGACGACTATGTCGACTGCACTGGTGCGGCGCAGATTGGCAAGGCCGGCGGACTTCGCGGTGTTCGCGGCGAGATGCTCTATCTCAAGACCCGGGAGGTGGACCTTTCCCGCCCGGTTCGCCTGCTGCATCCGCGCATCCCGCTCTACATCGTCCCTCGCAGCGACGGGCTTTTCATGGTCGGTGCCACGATGATCGAAACCGATTTCGACGGGCCGATTTCGGCACGCTCGTTGATGGAACTGCTGAACGCCGCCTACGCGCTTCATCCGGCCTTTGCAGACGCAACCGTCGTCGAGACCGGCGCCGGAATCCGCCCCGCCTTCGCCGATAACTTTCCCCGCGCCGTCCGCGACGCGAACACAGTATTCGTCAACGGCTTGTATCGTCACGGTTTTTTGCTGGCACCGGCAATGGCGGCCGAAGCTGTGGAGCTTGTATTCGGCAAACCCCAACAAGTAGGCCAACAAGAAGGGATGTTTTCATGAGACTGATCATCAATGGCGAGGCTCAGAATATCTGTGCCAAGACGCTTTCCGAGCTGCTGAGCCTGATGGAGTACGAAGGCGAGTGGCTCGCAACCGCCGTCAACGGCGAGCTCGTCCACCGGGAGGAGCGGGCGGGCCATACGCTTGACGAGAATGACCGGATAGAAATTCTGACCCCGATGCAGGGAGGTTGAGCCATGCTGAACCTTTATGGAGCCGAAATTGCGTCCCGCCTTCTTCTCGGAACGGCTCGCTATCCCTCACCGGCAATCTTGACTGAAGCCGTCCAGCGATCGCAGACCGCTATCGTCACCGTCTCTTTGCGGCGTGAAACCGCCGGCGGCCGGAACGGTGGTGGGTTTTTCGACATGATCCGGGCGCTCGGCGTACGTGTGCTGCCCAATACGGCCGGCTGCCATGGCGTCTCCGAAGCCGTGCTGACGGCGAAGATGGCGCGCGAGGTGTTTCAGACCAACTGGATCAAGCTGGAGGTGATCGGCAATCACGATACGCTGCAGCCCGATGTCTTTGGGCTGGTCGAAGCCGCGCGTATCCTCTCGGGTGAGGGCTTCGAAGTCTTTCCTTACACGACCGATGATCTTGTGGTGGCGGAACGCTTGCTGGAAGCGGGGTGCAAGGTTTTGATGCCCTGGTGCGCGCCGATCGGCAGTGCCGCCGGGCCGCTCAATCTCTCTGCCCTTCGAGCGATACGCGGGCATTTTCCCGAGGTGCCGCTGATCGTCGACGCCGGCATCGGCAGGCCCTCGCATGCAGCAACCGTCATGGAACTCGGCTTTGATGCGGTTCTTCTCAACACCGCTGTGGCGGGCGCCGGCGATCCTGTCTCCATGGCCGAGGCTTTTGCCAGGGCAATCGAGGCGGGCCATCAGGCATTCGGTGCCGGTATGTTGGAGCCGCGCGAGATGGCCGTGCCCTCGACGCCGGTCATCGGAACGGCGGTCTTTGCATGAGGCTCGATCCATTCTATCTGATTGTCGACAGCGCAGAGTGGATCGCCCGCTTGGTCCCGCTCGGCGTCAAGCTGGTTCAACTCCGCATCAAGGACCGGACCGAGGCAGAAATCCGTGCTGATATCCGCAACGCAAAGTCGATCTGCTCCGCGAATGGATGCCAGCTGATCATCAACGACTATTGGCAACTGGCGATCGAGGAGGGATGCGATTTCCTCCATCTGGGACAGGAGGATCTGGCCGGAGCCGATCTTTCCGCGATTCGTGAAGCCGGTCTGAAGCTCGGGCTCTCGACGCATGACGGAGCCGAGCTGGAGACAGCGCTCTCCGCAAGGCCGGACTATGTCGCGCTCGGCCCAATCTATGCGACGATCCTGAAGCAGATGAAATGGGCGCCGCAGGGGCTGGAACGACTCCGCGAATGGAAAATACGCATCGCCGGCCTGCCGCTTGTCGCCATCGGCGGGCTGAATGTCGATCGAATCGACGGCGTCTTTGCCCATGGCGCAGACAGCGCGGCCGTTGTGACCGACATTACGCTCAACAGCGATCCAGAGGCAAGAACGAGGCAGTGGCTAAAGGCCACCGCCAGATGGAGAAGCTCATAAATTTGCTCGCAACCGGCGGCCACTCCTACGTCGAGGCGTTCACAGCATGGATGCGCGCCCATAGTGACCGGCTTTATCTTTCGACGATCACCATTGCCGAGATCGAGGCAGGCGTTGCTCGAGCCGTCAGGATCGCAACGACGACGAAGGCGGAGAACTTAGGCCGCTGGCTATCGGCGGTGGAACATTTCTATGCGGGGCGCATCCTGCCGTTCGGCATCGAGGAGGCGCGTCATGCCGGCCTGCTTCTCGACCGGGCGCGTGCCCATGATCCCGGCTTCGAGGACATCGCAATTGCCGCCACCGCCGCCGCGCACGGTCTCACCGTTCTGACGGCCAATGAGCGCCATTTCAAGCCGCTCGGTGTGCCGCTCGCCAATCCCTTGAAGCAGTTGCCGACCATGCAATGATCGGCCGTATCGTGACCGACCGGCGTATCCCGGCGGAGTGCTTCCCGTCTTTGTTTCGTCTCCCCTTTCGGGGAGCACTTTACCAAAAGCCGCGAGAAAGCCAGACGACGTCTTCCCGACCGAAAGCCACTGTTGCCGTGCTCACAAGACGCGATTCCCGGCTCGTACGGAAATGGAAGATGCAAGAACTAGGCTCTGACATCGGCGCGCTAGTCCCACGCAATCTACGGACCGTTCGCAACTACACGTCATGTGTGCAATGCATGGCCGAGTGCCTTAAGGGCTGCTTCCTGGATGGCTTCACTGCGTGTCGGATGGGCATGGATCGTACCGGCGATATCCTCGAGGCGCGCGCCCATCTCCATGGCGTGCGCGAAGGTGGCCGAAAGCTCCGAAACCCCGGCGCCGACGGCCTGAAGGCCGAGGACAAGATTGCTGTCGGCGCGAGCCACGACACGCACGAAGCCTTCGTCCGAATGCATCGTCATGGCGCGGCCGTTGGCGCTGAAGGGAAATTGGCCGACGCGGATCTCATAGCCCTGAGCACGGGCCTCGCCGGGGGAAAGACCCGCCGTCACGATCTCCGGGTCCGTGAAGCAAACTGCCGGAATGCAGCGCTTGTCCCAGGCACGCTTCCGGCCGGCCACAATCTCGGCCACCATTTCGCCCTGCGCCATGGCGCGGTGGGCAAGCATCGGCTCGCCGGTGACATCGCCGATCGCATATATGCCCCGCATCGACGTGCGGCAGCGCTCGTCGATGCGCAGGTAAGGCCCTGAACGATCTAGATCGAGCTCTTCCAGCCCCGATCCTGTGGTTTTCGGCTTGCGTCCGACGGTGACCAGGATGCGGTCGGCCGGCAGCTGTTGTTCCTGACTATCCGCCGCCTCGACAAAGAGTGCATTTCCGTCGCCAGAGAGCCCCTTGGCTTTTGCACTGGTCAGCACGCGAATGCCGAGCTCTCCGAGCTTGCGTAGCACAGGGCGCACGAGATCGGCATCATATTGCGGCAGGATCTGCGGCAGTGCTTCGACAACGGTCACCTCGGAGCCCATCTTGGCAAAGGCGGTGCCGAGCTCGAGGCCGATATAGCCGCCGCCGACAACCACAAGCTTCTCCGGCAGATCCTTAAGCGACAAGGCCTCGGTTGAGGAAATGACGCGACCACCGAAGGGAAGACTTGCAAGGTCGACCGGCTCCGAGCCGGTGGCGATGACCACGGTGTCGGCGCGAATGATCTGCGCACCCGTTTCCGTCTCCACCTCCACGGTCTTGCCGTCGCGAAAAACCGCGCGTCCGTGGACGATCTTGACATTCGCCTTATGAAGCAGCGTTGAGACACCGCTGGTGAGCCGGCCAACGATACCATCCTTCCAACCGATGGTTTTCGCCAGGTCGATGGCAGCATCCGCCACACGGATGCCGATCGGGCTCCTTCCGGCAGCCATGCGGCGGACTACGGCGAACTCTTCTGCCGCATGAATTAGCGCCTTGGACGGGATGCAGCCGACATTCAGGCAGGTTCCGCCAGGTTTGCTCTCCTCCACGATGACGGTGTCGATGCCGAGCTGGCCAGCCCGGATGGCGCAGACATAGCCTCCAGGACCGGCGCCGATGACGAGGAGCTTGCAGACGATCTCTTTCATAAAACTCAGCTTTCGATGAAAATGAGTGCCGGCGTTTCGAGAAGAACCCGGACGCGCTGGACGAAGGTGGCAGCATCCCATCCGTCTACGATGCGATGGTCGAAGCTTGAGGAGAGGTTCATCATCTTCCGCGGCACGAACTGCGTGCCGTCCCAGACCGGACGGACGGCGATCTTGTTGACGCCGATGATGGCAACTTCGGGATGATTGATCACAGGCGTCGAGACGATGCCGCCGAGCGCGCCGAGCGAACTGATGGTGATCGTCGAGCCGCCGAGCTCATCACGCGTCGCTGAACCCGTGCGCGCCGCCTCCGCAAGCCGGTTCATCTCGCTGGCGCAATCCCAGATGCCGCGCGCCTCCGTATGTCGCACGACAGGCACCACCAGCCCGGCGGGCGTCTGCGCTGCAATGCCGATGTGGACGGCCCCATGACGGGTGAGTACGCCTGTATGATCGTCGAAGGTAGCGTTGAGGTTTGGCTGTTCAGCAACCGCCTTGACGATTGCCCGCATCAGGAAAGGCAGGACGGTAAGCTTCGGCTGTTCCGGCTTGCGGTCGCGGTTCATTGTGGCTCTCAGTTCCTCCAGCGCCGTCATGTCGATCTCCTCGACATAGGTAATGTGGGGAATGCGGGAGGCTGACAGCGACATCTTCTCGGCAATGCGCCGGCGAAGGCCGGTAAGTTTGATCTCTTCTGTCGTAGTCTTTCTTCCTGGAACCACTTGCGCCGGGAAGGGGGCCGCGCCGTGCGCGAAAAACTGGTCGATATCCTCGCGCAGGATACGGCCGGCAGGACCGCTTCCCGTCACCTGCCTGAGATCGATGCCGTTCTCCCGGGCAAAGAGCCGGACGGCAGGGGAGGCGAGCGGCTTTTCGGCGGGCACCGCAACAATTTCACGAGGCGCGGTAGCGGCTTTCGGTACCGTTCCCTTTGTGAGATCTAATGCAGGCAACGGTGGCTCAAGAGCTTTCGCGGGCGTTACAGCCGCAGGGATTTCGGTTCGAATCTCGCCGCCTTCACCGGCCGTCTCGATGCGCACCAAAGGCGCCTTCACGGCGACCCGGTCGCCGATCTCCGCCCCTAGCCAGACGACGATGCCGGTAACGGGAGAAGGGATTTCGACCGTCGCCTTATCCGTCATGACGGCGGCGATCACCATGTCCTCGCGCACGGGATCACCGGCCTTTACGTGCCATTCGACAAGTTCAGCCTCGGCCACCCCTTCGCCGACATCGGGCATCTTGATCGTAAACTCGCCCATGGCTTACGCCTCCATCACTTCTGCAAGTGCCCGCCCGACGCGCGCAGGCCCGGGGAAATAGTCCCATTCCTGTGCGTGCGGATAGGGCGTGTCCCAACCGGCGACACGCATGACCGGCGCTTCCAGATGGTAGAAACAATGCTCCTGCACGAGCGACACCACTTCGGCACCAAAGCCGGACGTAAGCGTTGCCTCATGGACGACGACGCAGCGGCCGGTCTTCGTGACCGACTGTACGATGGTATCGAGATCGAGTGGCAAGAGGCTTCGTAAATCGATGACTTCGGCATCAATGCCGGCATCCTCCGCAGCTGCAAGCGCTACATGCACCATGGTGCCATAGGCAATGACTGTCACGGCAGATCCCAACCGCCTGATCTCGGCCCTGCCGCTCGGGACGGTATAGTGTCCCTCAGGTACTTCGCCGAGGTCATGTTTCGACCAGGGGGTCACAGGGCGCTCGTGATGACCGTCGAAGGGACCGTTGTAGAGCCGCTTCGGCTCCAGGAACATCACCGGATCCGGATCCTCGATGGACGAGATGAGCAGGCCCTTGGCATCAAAAGGGTTGGAAGGCACGACAACCTTCAGGCCGCAGACATGGGTAAAGAGCGCCTCCGGGCTTTGGCTGTGCGTCTGACCGCCGAAGATACCGCCGCCGGTTGGCATACGCAGCACGATGGGGCAGGTGAAATCCCCGTTCGAGCGGTAACGGATGCGGGCGGCCTCTTGAGTGATCTGGTCGTAGGCAGGATACATGTAATCGGCAAATTGGATTTCGACGCAGGGCTTTAACCCGTAAGCCGCCATGCCGATCGCCGTTCCGACGATGCCGGATTCGCTGATCGGCGTATCGAAGCAGCGGGTCTTGCCGTATTTAGCCTGAAGCCCTTGCGTGCAGCGGAAAACACCGCCGAAGTAACCGACGTCCTCGCCGAACACCACGACGCTGTCGTCGCGGGCCATCGAAACGTCCATGGCACTGCGCACGGCCTCAATCATCGTCATTCTGGCCATCTCAGTATCCCGCTTTCTGCCGCTGGCGGCGAATATGCGGCGGCATCTCGGCATAGACGCCCTCGAAGATGTCGCGCACGGAAGGTCTGCCGCCGGCATGCAGTGTGCCGTGCTGCTCTGCCTTTCTTTGCGCCTCGATCACCTCGTCGATGATCTCAGCCTCCGCCTGAAGATGACGTTCTTCGGACCAGACGCCCCTGACGATCAGATGCTTTTTCAGGCGAAGAACCGGATCGCCAAGCGGCCAGGCCTCAGACTCCGTCTTCGGACGATAAGCGCTCGGATCGTCCGACGTCGAATGGGCGCCGACGCGATAGGTCACATATTCGATCAGCGTCGGACCGAGATTCCGCCTGGCGCGCTCGGCTGCCCAGCAGGCAACGGCATGGACGGCGAGATAGTCGTTGCCGTCGACACGCAGTGCCGGGATGCCGAAGCCGAGACCGCGGGCAGCGAAAGTACCGGAGCCACCGCGGGCGATGCCCTGGAACGTCGAGATCGCCCATTGATTGTTGACGATATTGAGGATCACTGGAGCCTTGTACGTGGAGGCGAAAACCAACGCGGAGTGAAAGTCGGATTCGGCTGTCGAGCCATCGCCGATCCAACCGGCGGCGATTTTGCTGTCGTTCTTGATGGCCGACGCCATCGCCCAGCCGACTGCCTGAACATATTGCGTCGCGAGATTTCCGGAGATCGTGAAGAAACCGTGGTCCTTCGAGGAATACATGATCGGCAGCTGCCGGCCGTGCAGCGGGTCGCTCTCATTCGAGTAGATCTGGTTCATCATCTCGACCATCGGATAGTCGTCGGCGATCAACAGTCCCGCCTGGCGATAGGTCGGAAAGTTCATATCGCCCTTGCGCAACGCCTTGCGGAAGGCGCAGCTGACGGCTTCCTCCCCGAGATGCTGCATGTAGAAGGATGTCTTTCCCTGGCGCTGCGCCATCAGCATGCGGGCGTCAAAGGCCCTGAGCTTCATCATGTGGCGAAGGCCGGTGAGCAGTTCGCCGTCCGAAAGCATGCCCGACCACGGGCCGACGGCCTCACCGTCGCGATTAAGGACGCGGATGATCGAATAGGCGAGCTCGCGGATGTCCTCAGACGCGACATCGACCTCAGGGCGCGGCACAGCGCCTGCCTTGGCGATCTTGACGTTGGAAAAATCAGGCTGGCCGCCCGGACGGACGGCGGGTTCGGGGACATGCAAGCTCAGTTGAGCGAATTCCGCCATATGGTCTCATTCCTCCCTTTGCCGTCCGCTCCTCTCCTCCAGGAGGGGACAGCGCATCCTTGGTTTACAGATTGCGCGCAATCACCATGCGCTGCACATCGCTCGTTCCTTCATAAATCTGACAGATGCGGACATCCCGGTAGATCCGCTCGACCGGATAATCGGCCATATAGCCGTAGCCGCCATGGATCTGGATCGCGTCGGAGCAGACCCTCTCTGCCATTTCGGAGGCAAAGAGCTTCGCCATCGAGGCTTCGGAAAGACACGGCAGGCCGCTTTCGCGCAATGCCGCTGCATGGAAGACGAGCTGGCGCGCGGCCTCGATCTGCGTCGCCATGTCGGCAAGACGGAAGGCGACGGCCTGGTGCTCGATGATCGGTTTGCCAAAAGCGACACGCTCGAGCGCATAGTCGCGCGCCGCCTCATAGGCCGCGCGTGCCATGCCAACCGCCTGCGCGGCAATGCCGATCCGCCCGCCTTCGAGATTGGCCAGCGCGATGCGGTATCCTTCCCCTGCCGCGCCGAGCCTGAGTTCAGCGGGGATGAGCATGCCGTTGAAGGCGATCTGGCAGGTATCGGTCGAATGGAGGCCAAGCTTTTCTTCGACACGGATGACTTCGTAACCGGGTGTATCGGTCGGCACAATGAAAGCGGTGATACCCTTCTTGCCGGCTTCGGGATCGGTGACCGCGAAGACGATGATCATCTGGCCATTCTTGCCCGAGGTGATGAACTGCTTGGCGCCGTCGAGCACATAATGATCGCCGTTGCGGCGCGCGCGGCTGCGCAGGTTTGAGGCATCGGAGCCTGCCTGCGCCTCGGTCAGTGCGAAACCTCCGATCCATTCGCCGCTCGCGAGCCTCGGCAAGAAGTGCTGCTTCTGTTCTTCATTGCCGAATTTCAGGATCGGCACGCAGGCAACCGAGCTATGGACGCTCATGATGGTCGAGCACGGCCCGTCGCCGGCGGCGATCTCCTCGAGCGCGGCAGCATAGGCGACAGTGCCGGTGTCGGAGCCTCCAAAGGCTTCCGGAACGAGCATGCCAAGCAGACCGAGCTCGCCCATCTCGTTCAGTTCCTCGCGAGGGAAGGAGTGATCGCGATCGCGGGCGGCGGCGCCCGGTGCCAGGCGCTCGCGGGCGAAATCGCGCGCCAGATCGCGAATTTGCTGCTGCAGGTCGGAAAGGATCATCCGGGTTCCTCCCTTAGTGCCGTTCGAGGGCGACCGCAGTTGCCTCGCCGCCGCCGATGCAAAGTGCGGCCATGCCGCGCTTCAGGTCGTATCGCTCAAGAGCCGCAAGCAGCGTGACAATGATACGTGCTCCCGATGCACCGATCGGATGGCCAAGCGCACAGGCACCGCCATGCACGTTGACCTTGTCGTGCGGCAGGTGGAGATCGCGCATCGCAGCCATGGCGACGACCGCGAAAGCCTCGTTGATTTCGAAAAGATCGACTGTATCAAACGACCAGCCGGCGCGATCGGAAAGCTTCTCAAGAGCACCGATCGGCGCGGTCGCAAAGAGATTGGGCGCCTGCGAATGGGTGGCGTGGGCAGTGATCGGGGCAAGCGTCTCCAATCCGGCGCG
>NZ_JABEPH010000716.1:0-555 GCF_013004495.1 Rhizobium sp. SEMIA 4085 | reverse complement strand
CTGCTGTCTCATATATAAATTTCAGCAAGCTCAGCAGATAATAGCTGATTGCGATGATCGAAAAGCTTTCGACCGCGCGCTGGATCTTAACCTGCGTCGCCGCTCGATCCGCCATTGCCTGGATCTGCGTAGCGTTCTGGAATTCAATTTCGACCTGAATTCTGGTTTGTAACAGGTCGAGCAAGTGCATCGCAGCTCTTGATAACTGCTCGAGCCTCAACGCAGTTGCTTCGCAGGTGCGCACCGCCGGCTTGAATCGCCGCTCCACGAACGTACCGAAACGTTGATAACCTGGGACATGGGTTTCCCGTAAAAGCGCGATCCGCTCTTCAACAATTTTGGCGTAGGCAGCAGTTGCGCCGAACCTGTTTCTGGTCTCGGCGGTGGCCGAAATGATATGCGACGAGAGTACCGTAATCTCCTCAAGCAATTGCTTATGCTGATGAGCTGGCGTACTCAAGTTGCGATTGGTCAGCTGTACGAGGTCCGCGTCATATCCGCTGAGAAGAGGCGCAAGACGACGCGCCTCTGGCAATCCGAGCAGCGCCATTGACC
>NZ_JABEPH010000081.1:0-18697 GCF_013004495.1 Rhizobium sp. SEMIA 4085 | reverse complement strand
GCAGGCCTAGCGATTGCTGGGAATGGCTCTCGCCTGTGCATGTCGGGGTGCTGGCGAAGACAAAGGCGAAGTGGCGCCGCCGCCGCAGCAAGTGCGCGTCGTCGCGGCCGCTGAGGCTCAGTATCAACAGGGTGCGGAAATCACCGGTGAGGTGAAGGCGAGAGTACAGAGCGAACTCTCCTTTCGCGTCAGTGGTCGGGTTCTTGAGAGAAAGGTCGACGTTGGATCGCATGTTAGGGCCGGCGACGTCATTGCCCGGCTCAACGACACGGAACAGCAGGCGGACGTGAGCGTCGCCCGCGCCGCACTGGAATCGGCGCAGGCCGTTGTCAGACAAAAGACATTGGCTTTCGAGCGATCAAGGTCGCTCCTGCGGTCACAGGCAGTTCCGCGGGCGATCTTTGATGATGCCCAAAAGGAACTGCTGAGTGCGCAGGCTTCCCTGGAGGGCGCCGAGGCCGCGCTCGCGACGGCCGAGGACGCGCTGTCCTACACGGAGCTGAAGTCCGCCGCAGACGGAATCATCACGGCGCGCAGCATTGAAGCGGGGCAGGTGGTATCGGCGGCGCAGTCTGCCTTCACGCTTGCAAACGACGGCCCAAGAGATGCGGTGTTCGATGTCTTCGAGGCGTTCTTCTTGGATGGCCAGCCGCTGAAGGACGTCGAGGTCGTACCAGTCTCCGACCCCTCGCTGAATGTCCATGCCGCCATACGCGAGGTCTCGCCCGTCATAGACGCGAAGGCAGGCACGATCCGGATCAAGGTGGGGCTCCAAAAGGGTACGCCATGGCCGCTTGGAACGCCTGTAGTGGGCAAACTGCGGGCCTCGCCGCGCGAAGGAATCGTGCTGCCGTACACCGCGATCGCATCAGCCGAGGGCGAACCCGCCGTGTGGTTCGTCAACGCCCGAAACCAATCCGTTTCGCTCCGGAAGATCTCTGTCGGCCGGTACCGCCAAAGCGATTTCGTCGTGACCAGCGGCGTCGCACCGCACGACCTGATCGTCACCGAAGGCGGAAAGTTCCTCAAGGAAGGCCAGGCGGTCGCCTGGGATGGCAAGTGAGATGACTCTCAATCGCATATGCGCCTTTCTCCCGCTTCTTGTGTCGGTCTCGCTGCTTGTAGGCTGTGATCAAAACTCCGTCGCAGGAGAGGAGCCAGCTCCCCGTCCGGTCAAAGTCGTCATAGCCGCGGCCGAACGAAGCCAGGCGGCAAGCTTGCCCGGCGTCGTACGAGCCCGTATCGAGACCGATCTGGCGTTCAGGACGTTCGGAAAAATGGTGTCCCGCAAGGTCGACCTGGGCGATCTGGTCCACAAGGGAGATGTCCTTGCAGAGATCGATCCTCTCAGTCTGCAGCTCGCGGTCAAGAGCGCGGAAGCTGATCTGCGCAACGCCCAGGCGCAGTTGGAGAACGCCGCGACGACGGAAACGCGCAAGCGAAGGCTCATGCGGAGCAATGCGGCAAGCATTGCCGATCACGATCTTGCCGAACAGCAGCTCAAGTCGGCTTCAGCCAATTCCGCGAAAGCAACGGCCAGCCTTGCCAAGTCGCGTGAGCAGCTAGGCTACGCCGAGCTGAGGGCCGAGTTCGATGGCGTCGTCACCGCCACGTCCGCAGAAACGGGCCAGACCGTCTCGGCCGGCCAGCCAGTCTTGAAACTGGCGCGCCTCGAACAGCGCGACGTGATCGTCGACGTTCCTGAAGCGCAGTTCAGCAACATTCGCCTGGACGACCACTTCAGCGTCGCCCTCCAGCTCGACAGTCGGATTAAGGCCACTGGCGTCGTCCGCGAGATCGCGCCCCAGGCCGATCCCAATACCCGCACCTATCGGCTGAAGATCGGCATCGATCGGGCCCCGGACATCTTCCGTCTCGGCGCCGTGGTCACCGCGACGCCGCTTGCCGGAGAAAGGAAGCAGGCGATCATGCTGCCGCTCTCCGCCATCCGCCATGAAGGCGGTACCAGCCAGGTCTTAGTGGTCGATCGCTCCACAGCGCAAGTTGCCCTGAGGGCGGTTGAACTCCAGGGCCCGGCGTCCGCCCCCCGTTCCGTTCTGGTTCTATCGGGCCTGCGGGAAGGCGAAGAGATCGTCGCCGCCGGAGTTGATGAACTCACCGATGGACAGAAAGTAAAACTCGGACAGGAGCTCCGCCCGTGAATAAATTCAACCTTTCCGACTGGGCGCTCGAGCATCGTTCTCTCGTCTGGTATTTCATGATCATGTTCGCAGTGGCGGGCGCCTTTGCCTATCTGGCGCTTGGCCGCGAGGAGGATCCATCCTTCACGATCAAGACGATGGTGATCCAGGCCCAGTGGCCCGGTGCTTCTGCGGAGGAAGTGACACAGCAGGTTACCGACCGCATCGAAAAGAAGCTGCAGGAACTCGACAACCTCGAACATACGCGAAGCATCACGACCGCCGGTCAGACCATCGTTTTCGTCGACCTGCTGCCAGATACGAACGCGCGGGACGTGAAGCCCACCTGGTCGCGCGTCCGCAACTTGATCGACGATATCAGGCACGAGTTCCCCCAGGGCGTGGTCGGGCCCTTCTTCGACGATCAGTTCGGCGACGTCTATGGCAACATCTTTGCCTTCATTGGCGACAGCGGACTTAGCCAGAGGGAACTGCGTGATTTCGCCGAAGATGCCCGAACACAGATCCTCAAGATTCAGGACGTCGGCAAGGTCGACATCGTCGGTGCGCAGGATGAGGTGATCTACCTCGAATTCTCCACCCGCAAGATCGCCGCCCTCGGCATCGACCGCACCGCCATCATCGCCACGCTGGAGGCGCAAAACGCCGTCACCCAATCCGGTTTTGTCGAAACCGGCCCGGAACGGGTCGCTTTGCGGGTCGGCGGACGCTTCATCTCCGAAGAGACCTTGCGTGGGATCAATCTTCGAGTAAACGACCGCTTTTTCCCGCTGACCGACGTCGCAACGATCACCCGCGGCTACGTCGATCCGCCGACGTCGCTCTTCCGCTTCAACGGAAAGCCGGCCATTGGCTTGGCGATCGGTATGAAGACGGGCGGCAATCTGCTTGCCTTCGGCGAAACGCTGGAAAAGACAATGAGCAAGGTCGTACAGGATCTTCCGGCCGGCGTCTCCGTTGAGCAGGTCTCAGACCAGCCGAAAATGGTTGACGAGGCGGTGGGTGGCTTCACCAAAGCCCTGTTCGAGGCGGTCGCGATCGTGCTTGCGATCAGTTTCATCAGTCTCGGGTTCAGGGCCGGCCTCGTCGTGGCAATCGCGATCCCGCTCGTTCTCGGTATCACCTTTGTGGTGATGCTCTACACCGGCATATCCCTGCAGCGCATCTCGCTCGGAGCGTTGATCATTGCGCTCGGTCTCCTCGTCGACGACGCCATGATCGCCGTCGAGATGATGGTGGCACGGCTGGAAATGGGTGACAGTCTCAAGAAGGCCGCCACCTATGTCTACACGTCCACGGCCTTTCCGATGCTGACCGGCACGCTCGTGACTGTCGCGGGATTCATCCCCGTTGCATTCAACAAGAGCAGCGCGGGCGAGTTCACTTTCACCCTCTTCGTCGTTATCGCCGTATCGCTTGTCGTCTCCTGGATCGTTGCCGTCCTGTTCACACCTCTCATCGGCGTGACCTTGCTGCCGAAGACGATGAAGAAGCACGCCGAGCACAAGGGCCGGTTTGCGAAAGCATTCTCGAGTATGCTGCAATTCTGCCTGCGCTGGCGCTGGATGACGATCGTCGCAACAGTCGTTCTCTTCGCAGGATCGATCGTCGGCCTGACGATGGTGCAACAGCAGTTCTTCCCGAGTTCGGACCGGTCGGAACTGATCGTTGACTGGAATCTGCCGCAGAACAGCTCAATTGCCGAAACGAGCCGCCAGATAGCCCAGTTCGAGCGTGAGATGCTTGCCGGCAACCTTACGGTCGAGCACTGGTCGACATATGTCGGGAGAGGCGCGCCGCGCTTCATCCTTTCCTTCGACGTGCAGCCGGCTGACGTTTCCTTCGGTCAGACGATCATCGTGGCCAAGGGACTCGATGCCCGCGACAAGCTGAAGCAAGAAGTGGAAGTTTACCTTCAGAAGACCTTTCCGGGGACGGATGCCTATGTGAAGCTTTTGGAAATTGGACCGCCGGTCGGCAAGCCGATTCAGTACCGTGTGTCCGGCGAAAATCTGCAGACGGTGCGCGACCTGGCACGGAAGCTTGGATCGATCGTCGGCACTGCTCCTTCCCTAAAAAACCTTGCCTTCGACTGGAACGAGCCGGCCCGCGTCGTGAAGATAGACGTGCTACAGGACAAGGCCCGGCAACTCGGCGTCTCGTCGCAGGATATCGCAATGGCGCTCAACACCGTCGTACAGGGAAATGAGGTAACCCAGGTCAGGGACAACATCTATCTGGTCGATGTCATCGGCCGTGCCGCGGAAAAGGAGCGCGGCTCGATCGACACCCTGCTTGATCTGCAACTGCAGAGCAGCAGCGGTCAATCCGTCCCGCTGTCATCGGTCGCAACCTTCCACTATGAGCTCGAACAGCCGACGATCTGGCGGCGCGACAGAGTTCCGACCATCACGATCAAGGCCGGGATCGGCGATGCGACCCAGCCCGCGACCGTCGTGAAGGCGCTCTCCGACAAGGTTGCGGCCTTCGAAAAGACGCTGCCGGTTGGGTATTCCGTTGCAGTCGGCGGCGCGGTCGAGGAAAGCGCCAGGTCCCAGGGTCCCATTGCAAACGCGGCACCGGCCATGTTCGTCATCATGGCGACGCTGCTGATGATCCAGCTCCAGAGCTTCCACAGGCTCTTCCTGGTCTTCTCGGTTGCCCCGCTGGCGCTTATCGGCGTCGTCGTTGCGCTGCTTGCAAGCCATGCGCCGCTCGGCTTCGTGGCACTCCTGGGCGTGCTCGCGCTCGTCGGCATCCTCATCCGCAACTCCGTGATCCTGATCGTGGAGATCGAGGCATTGCAAGGCGCGGGAAAATCGCCCTGGAAAGCGGTGGTGGAGGCGACTGAACACCGCATGCGGCCGATCATGCTCACCGCAGCAGCCGCGACGCTCGCGCTAATCCCGATCTCGCACGAGATATTCTGGGGACCCATGGCCTATGCGATGATGGGGGGTATCGTCGTGGGCACGGCACTGACGCTGCTCTTCTTGCCGGCGCTCTACGTTGCCTGGTTCCGGATACCCCGTGAAATCGAGCAGCCCTGAGATGACAACATCCTTGTTGCTCCCTGGGCGCAATGCCCAGGGTCTCACACTGCTTGGGTTCGCTCAGACGATCGCTGCCACGCAACGCGCGTGCATCGGGCGAACCGTCCCGCTTCTTCTAACCTTATGTCTCGTTGCATCGGGTTGCGCCAACCGGGTGCAGGATGTCCTTCAGCCTCTTGCCGTAGCCCCGACGGACACGAACCGGGTCACCATGCTGGTTGCCACGACACGCAAACCGTCGCAGGATCCTGGCAAACTCTATTCCGGCGACCGCGGGACGGCGATTTCGCTTAACAGCGTCGATCTGTCCATACCTCCCGACCGCAACCGCAAGATCGGGGAGGTGCAGTGGCCGTCCCGCATGCCGCCCAAGCCGGAAAGGGAGTTTGCGGTCACGCAAGTCGCGAAAATCCAGTCCGAAGGCCAGGCCCTGGACTGGTACCGCAGGAACCGAAACTCCAGGCGTCAGGTCATCATTTTCGTACATGGATTCAACAACACCTATGCCGACGCAGTCTTCCGCTTCGCGCAGATTGTCCACGATTCCGGAACCGACGCCGCGCCGATCCTCTTCACCTGGCCGTCGCGGGGGCGCACGTTCGACTACCTCTATGACAAGGAGAGCGCCAACTATTCGCGTCGGGCTCTGGAGGATCTCATCCTTCAGGCCGCAGGAAGTCCTGATGTTCAAGACGTGACGATTCTCGCTCATTCCATGGGAGGCTGGCTTGCAGCAGAGGCGTTGCGTGGCGTCGCCATGCGCGAGAAATCAATCCCGGCGAAGGTCAAGAATGTCATACTGGCCTCGCCGGACATCGATATCGACGTGTTTCGTCGTCAATTCGTCGAAATGGGGCCAAAACGGCCGCATTTTGCCATCTTGACGTCGACACGCGACAAGGCCCTGGAGATCTCCAGTTGGCTGTCTGGCGGGGTCGACCGCGTCGGTGGATCCGATCTCAGGCCCTATGCACCGTTGCTCGAAGAACTCGGCGTTTCAGTCATCGACACGACCGCCATCGCAGCGAGCGATCCGCTCGGCCACAATGCCTTTGCCGACACTCCCGAGATCGTGCGCCTGCTCGGGCGGCGGCTGGCGGGACAGAGCCTGGATGGCGCAAAGGCGAGCGTTACGAACCAGATCGGAATGACTGCGGCCAATCTTGCCGGTTCGGCAGCGCGCGTAGCCGTTGCAGCTCCCGTCGCGGTCATCAACCCGCAGGCGCGCGAGGTCTTGAAGCGCGAGCTCTTGAAGCGGGACCTTTCCCCAGGCGGAGGGCGGATTGTGGACGGGCAGATTTCCTACTGAACCGAAAGGCGCGCCTCAATGAGATGACCCAATCTGACGAACGCGCGTCGAGCATCGCCCTTCGGCGGCTCGCCTGCAGGATGAAGATGATCTCAGAACGCCGAAACGACAGGGTGCCGCCGCAAAAGGGGCGGCAAATGGAAAATGGCACAACGATCGACAGCACCAGCCGGTGCGTCACATCGAATGCCAGCCGGTTTTTTGCGGGTTCCGGTATCCATTTCTGCCTCGGTCGTGAGCGGCAGAATCGCCTCAGCTGGAAAGAACCATGGCCCAATAAGGTATGTTCCGGGAAGACGTATTGTGCGCAACGGCCACCCCGAGCCCATTATAGCGTCCCAGCATGTTTTCGAGATGGTGCTGCGAGTTGATCCAGGCCGTCACCGCGGCCTCGACGCTCTGCTGGCCGGCTGCGATGTTTTCGGCCGCTGGAAGCTGCACGCCGCTTTTCGTCACGCGTGCGCCGAAACTGTCGGCCATGCCCATCAGATGCGTCATCTTGCCGGCGCTTGCCATTCGCTTGGCCTGGTAGATTGCCGCAGCGCTTGCCGCCGGATCGACGCGAAGCGCCGTCAGGCCGCTTTTGGCACGAAGCTGGTTGACGAGCGGCAGCGCCGCCGCCGTCTCGTCGTCCCCGTCCGAAGGCGTGGAGGACATTCTGGGTGCGGTCGTGCAGCTTGCGACGCCCGTCAGGAGGACAAGGCCTGATATGCGCAGCAGATTGCGCCTGGAAAGATCGATCGATGTCATGTTTACCGGCGGAAGTTGAAAAGTCGGATGATAATGAAGATCGGAATGACGACGGTTGCACCAAGCAGCAGATAATCACCGATGCGGCCGAGAGCCGAAAAACCCCGGTACCAGATCTCGCGGATGAAATCGCGGATGCTATAGACGAGGTCCAGCGGCGCCCATCCGAAAACGGTCATCACGAAACCGACAATCAGCGAAACGACCAAGAGCTTCACCAATGTGCGGCCGAGCGAGTCGCCCAGAAATTTGTTTACCTGATCGGACATGCGCCATCTCCTGTTTGCCCTGAAATACGGTTGCGGCGCGTCGCCCGCAAGCCTTTTCCGGAACCGGCCGTTCCGCCTCTGAAATAGGACTTGAGTTTTTTTGTGGCCGCCGCCAAATGCGCAGGCATTCAACGGGCCACATCATGCAGCAAAGCCAGCTTTCCTCCGGCGACGTCATCGCCGACCGCCGTGCCGACTATGCGAAGATGCTTAACGAGGGTGGCGAGCCGGATGCGGCCGCCGAACTGATGGAGCAGGCGCTGGAGCTGACGCCCGTCTGGGCTGCCGGCTGGTATCGCCTCGCGACTTACCGGGAGAATGCCGGCAAAGTGGAATCCGCGATCGAAGCCTATCGCAAGACGCTGGCGCTCGATCCCGAGGATACCTTCGGCGCAAGCCTCAAGCTCGCCCTGCTCGGTGATTCCGAAACGCCGGACCGGCCTCCGAGCCGCTATGTCGAGCGGCTGTTCGATGATTATGCCGCCCGTTTTGAAACCTCGCTCGTCGAAAAGCTGGATTATACCGTTCCGCAGAAACTCGCAGCACTTGTCGCCTCCACCGGCCGCAAATATTCGCTGGCCGTTGATCTCGGCTGCGGCACCGGCCTGCTTGGTCCGGAAATTTGCGCCCGTGCCGGGCGGCTTGAAGGCTACGACCTCTCGCAGAACATGCTCGCCAAGGCCGCGGAGAAGGCAATCTACCATCACTTGGCCCGGGCCGACCTTTCTCTTGCGCCAGAAGGCTCAGGCGTCTTTGCGGATGGCGCAGAATATCGGGCTGATCTGATCGCGGCTGCCGACGTGCTCATGTATCTCGGCAATCTCGAAAGCACCTTCGCAATCGTCGATCGCCTCGCCACATCCGGTGCGGATTTCGCCTTCTCGGTCGAAGACGCGGGCGAGGGCGACGGTTTTCATCTCGGGCCGTCGCTGCGCTACGCTCACACGGAATCCTATGTTCGCAGCCTTTGTCGTCGTTGCGGTTTCGAACTCATCGAAACCGTTAAAACCACGATTCGAAAGGATGGCGGCAAACCGGTCGCCGGCATTCTGTTTCTTGCACGACGATAGCCTTTTGCGCATCAATATTGCGATTTCAAAATAGGTCAGCATTACTTACATATTTCGCTTGCTCGCACCTGCGAAAAGCTCGATAATTCCCATCATAGCTGACCGGCGCCGCGGAAGAACAAGCAGGAGCGCCTCAGCCCGTTCACCATACACGATCCGTTGCGCGGGGCTTCTCCGGCGATTTGAACTCTTCTGCTCTTGGAGATTGCCGCATGGCTCAACTCATCGGTGCCCTCGGTATCTGGAACACCAGCGCAACGCGCCATACGCCGCTCGAAGATGCGCAGGGCATATTCTCCGGCAGCCTCGTGTCGGCACTTGGCCTTTATGTGCTCGCCAGCGCCGGGCTTCTCACCGGCAGTACGGCCGGCATCGCCTTCCTGCTGCACTATACTTTCGGCGTGAATTTCGGCCTTGCCTTCTTCCTGCTCAACCTGCCGTTTTTCTATCTCTCCTTGAAGCGTCTCGGCATCGCCTTCACGATAAAGACCTTTGTCGCCATCGGTCTCACGTCGGTGCTTGCCGATGTGCAGTCGCGTTTTTTTGAGATTTCCAGCATCCATCCGGCCTGGGCAGCGCTACTCGGCGGCTTGCTTCTCGGCTTCGGCCTGCTTGCGCTTTACCGCCACCGCGCCAGTCTCGGCGGCGTTGGCATTCTCGGCATCTACATGCAGGAGCGTTTCGGCATCCGCGCCGGTCTCGTGCAGCTTTCCGTCGACATGTGCGTGCTTGCCGCCGCCTTTTTCGTCACCACGCCGCCGGTGGTCATCTATTCCGTTGTCGGTGCGGTTGTCCTCAATCTCTTCCTGACCATCAACCACCGCGCGGATCGTTACATCGCGCTTTAGGCTCCCGAAGCGGCAGTTCAATCATAAACAAATCGTAACTTGCCTCCTCTTAGGCTGCGAGCGACACTCGCCCCGCGCCGGATAGATGAGGTGAAGACATGTCAGAGTTGGAAACGCTTATCAGACGCCGCATGAACGAGGAGTACGCCAAGGGCTCCTCAGCGGAAAAGATCGCCCAAGTCATCCGTGAGATTATCAATAACTTCGATGGATCAGGTGCCCGTAGAAACTGATCGACATTTTTTCCGACCCGATTTTTATCGGGTCGGTCGCTCGAGCTGTGCCTCAGGCTTTTTGCTGCGCGCAAAATTCACGCAGCCTTCGCCGGCTGATCGATCGGATGTTGGCTGCGGAAGCCGACGGCCAGCCGGTTCCAGACGTTGATCGTGCCGATCGCCACCGTGATCTTGGTGATTTCCTCCTCACTGAAATGCGCTTTGAGGGCTTCGAAGTCCGCATCCGGTGCGCCGGTCTCTGCGATCTTCGTGACAGCATCGACCCAGCCGAGCAGGGCGCGTTCCCTCGCGTCATAGACTGGCGATTCCTTCCAGGCGCAGATCAGGTTGATCCACTGTTCGCCAAGACCGTCATGGCGGGCTTCCTTGACGTGCATGTCGACGCAATAGGCGCAGCCGTTGATCTGCGAGGCGCGCAGCTTGATGAGGTGGATGAAGCGGCGCTCGAGGCCGGAACTCTGGACATATTGCTCCAGGGCGGCAACCGCCTTGTAGGCTTCCGGCGCGGCCTTTGCGAAGTTGAAACGTGCCTGCATAATCTTTCTCCTTTGGGTTATGGCTCAGAGAGCCTTTTTGCGTTCGTGGGTCTCAAGGAATGCGCAGCCGCGTGCGGCGATCCCGCCATCATCTGCGGCGGAAAGCTCGGCCAGGATGTCGGCGATACTGATCTTGGCAAGTTCGGTGCGGTAGGCGCGTTCGGCCTTCTGCATTGCAGCGCTGATCTGGCAAGGCTTGGCGAAATAGCGCTGCGGCAGCGGGTTTGGCCCGCGCTGGCGGATTTCAGCACATCGGAACGCTGCTGCCGGTCCTTCGACGGCAAGCACGATATCGAGCAGGGAAATATCCTCTGGCACTTTCCCAAGCTTATATCCGCCCTTCGGCCCTGGCACTGTGTCGAGAATGCCCGCGCCGGATAGCGCCTGCAGGTGCTTCAGCAGGTAACTCGTCGAAACGCCATGAAACTCTGCGATCGCAGCCGCCGACAGCACGCTGCCTTCCGAAAGCCCGGAAAGCATCGCGACGCTGTGGATCGCCTGTTCGACGCCGTCGCCCATTTTCATGCGGGGTACCTCTTCAATTCATGGATAAAAAATATCCATGATTCGTCGATATGTCAACAACCGATCGAAATCCTGCTTGCCAAGCCCGAACGGCTGGATAGAACAAACGAAAATACCAAGGGGAAAACAATGGCAGGAAAAGCCGCTCTCGCCGGACTTGTGAATTCGTCGTCGGACAGACACTCGCTTTTCGATGACGCACAGGGACTTGTGGCGGGCAGCATGCTCGCAGTGCTCGGCGTCTCGCTTCTCTCCAGCGCCGGCCTTCTGGCAGGCGGCACGGCGGGCATGGCATTCCTGATGCACTATGCGACGGGCTGGAGCTTCGGCCTGTGCTTCTTTGCGGTGAACCTGCCGTTCTATTATCTCGCCTTCCGCCGCCTCGGCCCCGCCTTCACAGTCAAGACCTTTGTGGCGATTGCACTTACTTCCGTGCTTTCGGAAATCGCGCCGCGTTTCATCGGGCTCTCGCACGTCGATCCCGTCGCCGGTGCTCTCTTCGGCGGTCTGGTCATCGGCGCGGGCATGCTGGCGCTGTTCCGCCATCGCGCAAGCCTCGGCGGCATCGGCATCCTGGCGCTTTACATCCAGGATCGCTTCGGCTGGCGCGCAGGCTTCGTTCAGCTCGGTTTCGATGGCCTCGTCCTGGCGCTCTCCTTCTTCGTCGCCAGCCCCTTCATCATCGCCTCTTCGGTGCTCGGCGCCGTGGTGCTCAACCTCACGCTCGCCATCAACCATCGCAAAGACCGCTATATCGCCATGTGAAGCGCGGCCGCTCTTCTATTTCACGTCGGTTTGATTACCTTTGTGGCGTGGACCAGATCGATACCGAAGCCCGCGCCGCCTTGCCCGCCCCCTTCATCCGCTGGTTCGCGGAAAAGGGCTGGCGGCCACGCGCTCATCAGCTGGAATTGCTGGCCCGCGCCGAAGCCGGCGAAAGCACGCTGCTGATCGCGCCGACCGGCGCCGGCAAGACGCTTGCCGGTTTCCTGCCGGCGCTGACCGATCTCACCCGCCGCGGCAAGCGCCGGTCGGGTGTCGCCTTCAAAGGCATCCACACGCTCTATGTTTCGCCGCTGAAAGCACTTGCCGTCGATATCGAGCGCAACCTCATGAAGCCGGTAGGGGAGATGGGCCTGCCCGTCACCGTGGAGAACCGCACCGGCGACACGCCGAACGCCAAGCGACAGCGCCAGAGGCTCAATCCGCCCGATATCCTGCTGCCGACGCCGGAGCAGGTAGCGCTTTTGCTCGCCAACAAGGAGGCCGAACGGTTCTTCAAGGACTTGAAGTATGTCGTTTTCGACGAGCTCCATTCTCTGGTCACGTCGAAGCGTGGCCACATGCTGTCCCTTGGTCTCGCCCGGCTACGCCGCCTTGCGCCAGGCCTCAGCACCATCGGCCTCTCTGCCACGGTTGCCGAACCGATCGACCTGCAGAAATGGCTGGTTGCGCAGGAGGAGGGCAGGGAACGGCACGCAGGTCTCGTGACCGTCGAAGGCGGCGCCAAGCCGGATATCTCGATCCTTTCGACGGATGAGCACATCCCCTGGGCCGGCCATTCCGCCAGATACGCGATCCCCGATATTTACAGGCAGCTGACCGAGCATCAAACGACGCTGCTTTTCGTCAACACGCGATCGCAGGCCGAAATGCTTTTCCAGGAACTCTGGACGGTCAACGAGGAAAACCTGCCGATCGCTTTGCATCACGGCTCGCTCGATGTCGCCCAGCGCCGCAAGGTGGAGGCCGCGATGGCGGCCAACAGGCTGCGCGCTGTCGTCGCCACCTCGACGCTCGATCTCGGGATCGACTGGGGCGATGTCGATCTCGTCATCCATGTCGGTGCGCCGAAGGGTGCCTCGCGCCTTGCCCAGCGCATCGGCCGTGCCAATCACCGCATGGACGAGCCCTCCAAGGCGATCCTCGTTCCCGCCAACCGGTTCGAGGTCATGGAATGCCAGGCAGCCCTCGACGCCAACTATATCGGCGCACAGGACACCCCGCCCGTCGGGCGCGGCGCGCTCGATGCGCTTGCCCAGCACGTGCTCGGCATGGCCTGCGCCGAACCCTTCGATATGCTGGAACTCTACGATGAGGTAAGGAGCGCCTCGCCGTATGCCGATCTCTCCTGGGAAACCTTCGAGCAGATCGTCGATTTCGTCGCGACCGGCGGCTATGCGCTACGCACCTACGAACGATATGCGCGTATCCGCAAAACGAAGGAGGGCCTCTGGCGTGTCTCCAATCCGCAGGTTGCCCAGCAGTACCGCTTGAATCTCGGCACCATCGTCGAAAGCCCGATGCTGAACATCCGGATGGTGAAGCGTGGCGCGACAGGCAAGATTGGCCGCGGCGGCGGCACCCTCGGCAAGGTGGAGGAATATTTTCTCGAACAGCTTTCTGCGGGCGACACCTTCATCTTCTCCGGTAAGGTGCTCCGCTTCGAAGGCATCCGCGAAAACGAGGCGCTTGTTTCCCAGGCCTTCTCCTTTGATCCGAAAATCCCGTCCTATGCCGGCGGCAAGTTTCCGCTTTCGACCTATCTTGCCGACCAGGTGCGATCGATGCTCGCCGATCCCGACCGTTGGCACCATCTGCCGGATCAGGTCCGCGACTGGCTGTCGCTGCAAAAGGACCAGTCGATGCTCCCGAAGCGCGACGAACTGCTGATCGAGACTTTTCCGCGCGGCAGCCGCGCCTACATGGTGGCCTATCCATTCGAGGGCCGCCTCGCGCATCAGACGCTCGGCATGCTGCTTACCCGGCGCCTGGAGCGGGCCGGCGCCAAGCCGCTCGGTTTCGTGGCAACTGATTATTCGCTCGGCATCTGGGGGCTGGAAGACATGGGCCTGATGATCCGCAACGACCGTCTCGGCCTTTCCGATCTCTTCGATGAGGATATGCTCGGTGACGATCTCGAAGCCTGGCTCGACGAATCCTTCCTGCTGAAGCGCACCTTCCGCAATTGTGCCGTGATTGCAGGCTTGATCGAGCGCCGTCACCCTGGCAAGGAAAAGACCGGGCGGCAGGTCACCGTATCCGCCGATCTGATCTACGACGTGCTGCGCAGCCACGAGCCGGACCATATCCTGCTACAGGCGACGCGCCAGGATGCAGCGAGCGGGCTTTTGGATATTTCCCGGCTTGGCGATATGCTGAGACGAATCAAGGGCCACATTACGCATCGCGCATTGGATCATATTTCCCCGCTCGCAGTGCCGGTGATGCTGGAGATCGGCAAGGAGGCTGTTCACGGCGAGGCCCACGATGCCGTGCTCGCCGAAGCGGCCGAAGATCTGATCGCCGAAGCCATGGCTTGATAATGCAGGAAAGACGAAATTGATGAACCGCTTGGCGCTTGCGCGTGAATTGAACGGATTGGTCCCGATGCCGGGCGTCGAAACCAGTGTTCATGGCGTTGCGGCTGTCTGCGATCCGCTCGGCGCGCTCTACCTGCCGGATGCCGGCGTCCTCGTCGTTTCCGACCTGCATCTCGAAAAGGGCGCCGCCTTCGCCCGCCGCGGCATGCTATTGCCGCCTTACGACACGCTGGCGACGCTGACGGTGCTCAGCGCCGTCATCACCCGCTACAATCCGAAACTTGTCGTCTCCCTCGGCGACAATTTCCACGACCGCGT
This sequence comes from Rhizobium sp. SEMIA 4085, assembly GCF_013004495.1. Lineage (NCBI taxonomy): Bacteria > Pseudomonadati > Pseudomonadota > Alphaproteobacteria > Hyphomicrobiales > Rhizobiaceae > Rhizobium > Rhizobium sp. SEMIA 4085. The sequence continues at coordinate 4,298 of NZ_JABEPH010000081.1, read as the reverse complement.
CGGCTCGGCGCATCTACCGGAGACTTTCCGCTCCCTGATCGTCAATATGGCCCGCGGCCGCGAATGGATCTGGATCAACGGCAACCACGACCCTGACGGCACGGTCGATCTGCCCGGCTCTTCGGTCGATGAAATGCACTACGCCGGCCTGACCTTCCGTCACGAGCCGAAAGGTGGGCGGCAGAGCGGTGAAATCGCCGGTCACCTGCACCCCGCGGCCACTGTCCGCCGCCGGGAAAAAGCCGTCCGCCGCCCCTGCTTCGCCACCGACGGCGCCCGCCTCCTCATGCCCGCCTTCGGCGTCATGAGCGGCGGACTGGATCTCGGTCACAAGGCGTTGACGGGCCTGTTCGACAGGTCGTCCCTGGTCGCTCATCTTCTGGGGCGGGATCGGATTTATTCGGTGAGATTCGCGAATTTGCGCAGCTGAAGTTGACCGCCCGCCCTCGTCCATTGCGGCCCTTTTGGCACCTCAGGATTGAGGGCTCTCGCCGCCGTTGCTTATCGAAAGACAAATGCTGCGCTTGCTCCAAGTGCAAAGCCTCGAAAGAGGAGAATGGCCATTGCGCCATGGAAATCGGAGCTCAATCACACCCCTGCAACTGCCGCTGATAGGTCGCTGCCATATCGGCAAACCTCTGTGCCGTCTTCTGCAACTGCGCATTCGAGCGCCAGTCGCCGCGCTTGTAACCCTTCGGCCCCGAATAGTAGGCGATGTAAAGCCTGTAGGCGTCGTTGAGCTGGATGCCCGTCGCCTGGCTGTTGCTGTAGTGGTACCAGCCGATGAAGTCGATCGCGTCGGCGAAATTGGTGCGCCGCGCAGCCCAATTGCCGGTTGCCGACTGATAGTGGTCCCAGGTGCCGTCGAGCGCCTGCGAATAGCCGTAGGCGGTCGACGGACGCGTCCAGGGAATGAAGCCAAAAAGCTTCGTACGCGGCGGGCGCGCGTTCGGCTGGAAACCGGATTCCACATACATCGTCGCCATCAGAATCGGCACCGGCACGGCGTATTTCTTCTCGGCGCGCTCGGCCGCGTGCTGCCAGTTGCTGAAGAAGCCGTTGCGCTGTTCGAAGACGGCGCAGATGTTTCTGGTCTGACGAGGCTCCGTGGCGCAGCCGGCGGCGAGCGCCAGCAGCACCAGGGCGAGAAGAGTCCGGGTACGCAAAACAAAACCTCTCGTTTTCGAGAGATTACTAACTCGTAAATGTTAACACTCGGTTTTTAGTCAAAGGCGATCATGCACAACGCCCCTTGCCCAGCTGCCACAAGCGCCGGGTCTCATCAGCGGTAGACAATAACCGGGTTTTTGAATGGGCAAGTACCTTCATCGTCATGCTGCCGACCATGAATGCGGTAAAGCCTTCGCCCGTGCGATGCCATGGCGATCAGGTCGCAGCCGCGCTGCGCGGCTTCGTCGATGATGGTCTTTGCCGGTTCGCGGTTGGTCACTTGGGTCGTATCGCAAACGCGGCCATGCGTTTCTGGCCCGGGGCACCCGCGTTTGCCAGGATCCGGTCTGCCGCTTGCTAGCTGTGCCGGTCATATTCTGCGCGTGGACTCCAGCTGATCGCTATTCGTGGAAAAGATATGAAACGGTTAGACGACGGTCACGACCGTTGCCTTGGCGCCGATCTCCTTTGCAAAGGCAAGCGCCTTTTTAAGCGCATCGGTTGGAAAGCTGCGAACCTTCGGTCGGGATGAGAATGTGTTTGTGCATGGGCTGGCTCCTCCTTCAACACTCGCATATTGACGGAGGAACCGGCCCAACACCTTGATCTGCATCAAACTGTCGAGAATGTCGGCGTCACGCTGCGCTCGCCGGCTCGTAACGCAAGATCACCGCGCCGGTCTTCAACGGTGTCGCTTCCAGCAGCTTCAGCGGTAGCTGCGCCGTCGCCGTCTTGAAGTGCGGATTGCCCGCACCGAGAACCACCGGCACCAGGCAGATGCGGATCTCGTCGACAAGACCGGCCTTCAGCATCGCGTCGCTGAGTTCGGCGCTGCCGAAGATGAAAATCGTTTTGCCATCCTCCTTCTTGAGCTTTTGAAGCTCGGAAACCGGATCGCTGACAATGCGGGCATTGTTCCAGCCCGGCTCTTTCATCGTCCGCGACACGGCGATCTTTGCGGTGTTGTTCATGTATTGCTTGATCTTGTCGTTCTCTTCCGCCGTCGGCCAATAGGCGGCCATGCCCTCGTAGGTCTTGCGGCCGAAGACGAGCAGGTCGCCTTCCTCGCCCAATTGTTCGGAGTATTTCTGCAGTTCCGGCCCCCAGACCAGATTGTGGAAGTCGATGTCCCAGGGCTTTTTGCCTTCGAAGTAGCCGTCGAGCGTCATCAGATTCCAGACAACAAGCTTTCTCATGTCGATCTCCTCCATCCGATAGTCAATTCATACCAAACAGAACCGGTTGCAACAAGCAACTGGTTGAAAACTAGATAAACCGATGGCAAAATGCAAGTGGTTTTTGGAGAATGAAAATGGACGACCGTCACCGCTCCGGCTGCCCGATCAATCTGACGCTGGAAATCCTCGGCGACCGATGGAGCCTGATCGTCATTCGCGACATCATGTTCGGCAATCGCCGTCACTTCCGCGAGCTGCTGCAGAATTCGCAGGAGGGCATCGCCTCGAACATCCTTGCCGACCGCCTGCGCCGCCTCGTGGACAAGGGCTTGCTGACCAGGCAGGACGATCCCACGCATAAGCAGAAAGCCATCTATAGTCTCACCGAAATGGCGATCGACCTCGTGCCGCTCTTTGCCCATATGGGCGCGTGGGGCCGCAGGCATCTGCCGGCCTCTGAAGAGCTCTCCATTCGCGCCGAGTTGTTGGAAAATGGCGGCCTGCGGCTTTGGGAAGATTTCATGGATGAATTGCGGGCCAAACACCTGGGCAAGCAACTGCCACCCGGAACGCCCTCTGTGCTAGGCCGTCTGACCGAAGCCTATCTCGACGTCGTTGCGAAAAAGAAACAGTCCGCCTGATCAATCCTTGCGGAAGACGATGCTTGCGCCCCAGCCGGTCACGATCGCCAGGAACACGGCGAACATGCCATAGGGAATGGGCTGTTCATGAGCCGCATCGGTGAGCATCTGCTCGATACCGGTCTTGATGACGCGCAGCGGCACCGACTTTTGCGTCACGAACACACCGCTCTTGAAGAGATAGGCGCGCACCGTATGCACGCCGTTCGGAATGTTGGCCGGCAGGCGAAGGCTTGCCTTGAAAAGATTGGAACTGACGAAGCGCACGCCGGTCGGGTCGCGCTCGTAGAGCCCGCCGGTCTGCTGCAGCCGCCGGAAGGCGGTGCGGAACTCGCCGAGGCTGCTGCCGTCTCCGACGAAGCCGACGGGGGTCAGTGGAATATGGTCGATGCCGATCCCCTGATCGGTGAGGTCGAGCGGTGTCACGACGTCGTCGATCGAGCGCGAGCTCGACATCGAATAGGAATGCGGCACGCCCTCGAAGGTCATCGAGTCGGTATTGATCCAGATGCCGAAGACGCGTTCTTTCTTGCGCACCGTCGCATCTTCGCGCGGCCCCTCAAGAACGACGACGACGTCGTATTGGCCGACGGCAAGCAAAAGGTTGTCGGTATTGGTCAGCGCCCCGAAGATCGTCAGGTCCGCGCCGCGGAAATCGGACGTGATGGCGATTTCGCTGCTGGACGTGCCGATCTCCAGCCCCTCGCGCTCTTCTTCGGAATTCTGTCCCGGCAGCAGCATCTGCGCTGCGGCAATCCCCGGCAGCAGGCAGAAGAGACCGAAGAGGCAAAGGCGCAGGCGCTTCATCAGTACGCCCCCATCACGACGGAATAGATGTCCGCGGGCGTCACGACCAGCGCCACCGCCAGGCGGATGCCGACGGCGAGAACGAGCAGCCCGAGCAGCGCCCGCAATTGTTCGCCGCGCAGTTTCTGGCCGACGCGCACGCCGTATTGCGCCCCGACGACGCCGGCCACCATCAGGATGAAGGCAAGTACGATATCGACGGAAAAGTTCGTCGCAGCCTGCACCACGGTTGTGTAGGCGGTCACGAAGATGATCTGGAACAGTGATGTGCCGACGACGACATTGGTCGGGATGCGCAGCAGGTAGATCATTGCCGGCACCATGATGAAGCCGCCGCCGACGCCCATGATGGAGGTCAGGATGCCGATCCCAAAGCCGAGCGCGACGATCGGGATGACGCTGAGGAAAATCTTCGATTTCTTGAACCGCACCTTCAGCGGCAGGCGGTGGACCCAGTGGCGATGTCCGGGCCTGCGCGGCGACGGCGGCACGTTCTTGGCCG